>JAIUOE010000007.1 GCA_020161395.1 Bacteroidota bacterium | reverse complement strand
GGCAGGGAGAGATCAACCTGAAGTCATACAAGGATGAACTCCCCGACTTCACATGGCAGTTACAATAGCCAATCGATCTCAAACAAAAATTGAAAAAGGTTGTCACGAAAGTGGCAACCTTTTTTTTTACACCCAGGTGGGTTCGAACAAAAAAAAGGCTGCCTTTTGAGACAGCCTGATTTTTTATCTAAAATGTTCTGATGTGAAGAAATAGTAAGTGGCGCATCAGTCGCATATAACGAGATTTTTATCTAAAATGTTCTGATGTGACCCTTGAAAAAACCATTGAAGAGGAAGTGTTCATATTCCTGTTTCGCTGGGGTGCCGGTGGAATTTCTGCTGACAAGAGCTCCCATCCTCTGGCTTTGAAAGAATTCGCGGTCAAATTCTTTTCCGTTTCAGTTTCTTCTATTCTCTCTCTGACAACCGCTTCCTGTGTGGTAATTCTCGCGAGTTCAAGCTGTTCGCGTCTGAATTTCCTGTTGGAGGTCACCTTCGAAAAAACAATAAACAAAATGTTAAATATTGCGATCGCGGAGACGAGTAGAATGATGTATGAGAGCATATGAATACTTTCAGAATTGTCGTAATAAGGTTGGACAAAAATAATAAACAAATCTAATTAAAGACAGTTATTTTTTCGATTTTGCCGCCGAAAACGACCTCATGTGAGTTCTCTCACAAATACAGGCTCAAAAACTAAAATCCGGTGTTGATGTCGTCAGAAAATCGGGCATGTGGTTCCGATTTCTTTGTCCCTTCCGGTCTGAAAAGTGCCATTATACCATACCTCTGCTCGTCAAGTGCATGATCAGCGATTGAGGGATCATTTCCTTTTCCGGAAATATCTTCGGGATCATTTGAATCGTACACAGCCGACATCATTTCATCAATCAGAGGAGTGTTAAGTCCGTCAAATATAAAGTAGGAGGGTGTTTTCCCTTCTGAAGGAAAAAGACTTTTCCATGACCACCACCCTGTCTTTCTGCCTGTGAAAGCTGGAGACAGAAAAAGTCCGTTTGCTGCAAAAACATCGGCGAAAGTATTCTCGTGGGAAACCACTGAATATCTCTCTTTTTTAGCAAAGGCGTCATTTCCCGCAACAATCATCGAAGGTATCTTCCCTCCAGTGATTGATAAAAGAGCGGGGTCATTTTTAAGCAATTGAGAAATTGCATTCGCGTGATCCAGGGGCGTTCTCTGTTTCTCGTAATAGGTGAAAATCCTGTAATATTTCCCTTCGAAATCCCGGGCTGTCAGACCAAATGAACAGGGAGAATGGAACCCGGGATCTATACTTCCCGTCAACGCCCAGTCGGATGGTAGTGTAAACGGTTTGATTACCTGCTGTTTCCTGTCAAAATTCTTGAAAAACATCCCACCAAAAACCTCCCAGTCACCGTATAAATAAGCCATCCTTAATTCAGTGGGAAGTGACTTCAAATTTGCAGCATATGTACTCTTTTTGATGCAATAATCCCTTCGTTCCTGCTCGGTCCATCTATTGTAATATTCACTAATTGATATCCCCTCTTTTTGCAGGTTCTTCAGAGACCAGAAAACATTATCCCACAAGTATGACTGGATAAAGAAGAAATCAGAGGGATCCTCATTCCCGTCATATTTTTTATCGATAAAAAGTCTTTTAAGGTATGAATGTGAAGTGCCGCCGGGATTCATGGTTAGAACCATTTTGGGAGTAAACCCCTCTTTCAGACTACGGTTCGAAGTTTTCAGAAACCGCAACTGGTGGGGAGTACAATGGGTGGCTTCATCGACGAACACGACATCATACTCAAATCCCTGAAATGAATAGATATCGGATTCACTGTCGGCATAACCGAACTGAATTATGGGCGTCCCGTCCGGTGAGTAGAGTATCTTCTCCGATTTGTTGTAGTTTTCCATCAGTTTTGAATGTCTTTCGTAAAGGGGCAGGATGTGATTCTTCAGCAATTCCTTTGAATACCGCCTGAAAATCAAAGACCGCAATGCATATTTTGGATCAAGCCCGAGTATCAATGCTATCTCTCTGATGGCAAAACTTTTTGCTCCACCCCTCGCTCCTCCATAACCAATCCACGAATATCTGCTTTCTTCTATCAGTGACTTCAACAGTTTCTGTTTTGGAAGAAGTGAAATTCGTTCAACCCGCAATTTCCCCATCGAATTCTCACTCACCCGCTTTTAATTCAGAGGCAAGATCCACTACTTCTATTCGTAAAACCCCTGACTGGTCATTCTTTTTATCTCCACCCGATGGATATACCTTGTCAATCAGTATTTTAGCCGCAGATATTCTGTGGTTTAGATTTTTCCCCTCCACTTCCCCCTCCCTCACGGAAACAAGAAAACCGATTGATCTGTCCGCTTCTTTCTCCAGAATACTCCCTCCTCTTTTACTCACCATTTTCTCCTGCCGGTTTGAAATAGTTCAAAAGTAACTGTTTTGAGAATGAAATTCAAGATTAGCGAAAAGAACAATCATTAAGTTCATACTTTTTATATAATCAATTTTTCCTTAACTTTATTTTGGAAACGGGTATTTTTCCATTGTGCGGACTCTGAGAAACAGTAATCCCTGCTTCTTCATTTCACTTATTTACCATAAAAGAAACAAAACTCAAATGAACTACAGGAAATTCGGGAACACAGATTTACTCGTCAGCGAAACAGGATTTGGAGCCTGGGGAATTGGTGGTGCGATAAAAATCGGGAACATTCCAATCGGATGGGGTGAAACTGATGATGAAACATCACAAAAGGCATTGCTGAAGGCTTATGATATGGGTGTAAATTTTTATGATACTGCCGATTTTTATGGTTTGGGAAGGTCGGAAGAGATAATCGGTAAATCATTCCGGAATGTAAGGGATGTAATCATCGCCACTAAAGTCGGGCACCGCGTGGGTGACGACGATACAATTCTGCTTGATTACAGTAAATCTCATATCATATCCGCATGTGAAAAAAGTCTAAAAAGACTTCAACGAAACGAAATCGACCTTTATCAGCTCCACTCTGCAAAAGTAATACACCTTCAGCAGGGAGAGTGCATTGAAGCCATGGAGCGACTGAAGGAACAGGGAAAGATCAGATACTGGGGAATTTCGCTGAATACTTTCGATCCTTACCCCGAGTACGATTTCCTAAAATCCACAGGCTTGTGCAGCAGTTATCAGGTGGTTTTTAACATAATCAATCAAAAGGCTCTCGACTTGATTAATGATGCAGAACAGAATGGCTCAGCGGTTATAGCCAGAATGGTCATTCAGTTCGGACTGCTCACCGGGAAAATGAACCCCAACCGGGAATTCGAATCGACCGACCACCGGTCATTCAGATTGACAGGTGATTTTATTTCCCTCGTAAACGAAAAATTAAAACCGTTGCATTCTTCGGCTGCAAATGAAGGAATGCGTCCACTGGAACTTGCAATGAGTTTCCCATTATGGCAAAAAGGTATCTCCACAATTATCCCCGGAATAAAAACAGAGAGTCAGACAGTCGAAAACATAAATGCGATTCGACCTTTTAATGAAAAACTGGACAGCCTGATAAAACAACTCTACCGGGATGAACTTTACACCATTACCGAACTCATGAAAGCTCTCGGATAGTAACATTAAAGCTCTCTTTTCTGAGAACCTGATCACCTGAATAAAGAATCACATCGAAGACTGCATCACCTTTTGCCGTGTTCCCGGGAACCGGGATTTTGTTGAAGTAATCCTGTCCAAAATGCAGACTGGAGTTACATCCAATAACAAAATTATCGATCTCAGCAACCAGGGAACCGTTGAGTAACAACTCAATTCTGCAATAGTCGTACTCCTCATACTTGTCATTGATTACCCAAATCTCAAAATTGAGCATGCTCCCGGGAAAGAATTTTTCCTGCCTCAAAAACACAGAGAGGAGCAGAGGATCAAAAGCTTTCCTTACCGCCTCATATCCTTTTTTAGGAACACCATAATAATCGATAATCGACCAGCTTATCGATTCCCAGCAATCCATGAAGAAAAACTGAAATGCTCCCGTTATTCCTTTCCCTTTTCTTCTGCGGTACTGGTGAATCGCAAATGAGAGCAGGTGTGCCTGGTAATCCTGTGAATTATCCACAAATGCACTTAGCGTGCTCCCCTGTTCAATACCTGCAATATTAAATGTCTGATCGGGTTGAAAATTGTGATATTGCCATTCTCTCCAGTCGTACGGTGGTTGCACCGATTTCAGAAACTTTCCAAGTGACTCGGGAGCAGGCAGGGCTTGTGCTCCGAACTCTGTAACGAGAGGTCCCATTGGTGCTCCGGCATAATGCTCCCATGTACCCCAGTACCAGCCGTCATATGGATGCTCCTCGTAATTGGAGGCTCTTCTAATGATTCTTAATGAGTCCTCCTCCCTGACTGCTTTCTCGAGGTGCATATCGAGGGTTTCCACTTGCTCCCCCGGTTCATTTTGACAGCACCAAAAAGCGATTGAAGGATGATTGTAGAATGAGTTTACCATCTCCTTTATCTGTTTTATTGCCGTTGAAGCAAATTCCGATGATTCATCATATGTCCACTGCAATGGAAAATCCTGCCATATCATGATTCCTGCTTTGTCACAGGCTGTGTAAAATTCTTTTCTAGTAATGTGGGCGTGAACCCTGACGATATTGATGTTGGCATTTTTTATCAGGTCCACCATCCCGTCTATTCTTTCAACCGAAAGAGAGGAGAGAAGTTGCTCAGGAATTACATTAGTACCTCTTAGAAACAATTCCTTCCCGTTAATATAGAACCGTTTGTCTTTATCAAGCTCAACCCTCCTGATACCGAAATGCTCCCTGAATATTTCTTCATTTCCGTAGTAGAGCACCAGTTCGTGCAGATTCTGTTCTCCTGTGTCCCAGGGGTACCAAAGTTGAGGATTTGATATCTTCGTTATCAGTGAAATCTTGTTAACTCCGTGAGAAAAGACGGGATTTCGCTTTATCTCAATCACCTCCCATTGGGGTGTTATTATCACTGCCTTCAGTTCATCTTTTTTTACTTCCCCGTCTCCGGCAAGAAGTTTTAATTTGATATTCAGTCCGCATTCTGTTTCATTATAAAATTCATAACTTACTTTCACTCTCGCGGGAACAATCCCCGAAGAAATTATCAACGATACCGAATTCCATATACCGCCGGTGTTTGCGTTTTGTCCCTTCTCCATATCCCATCCACCGGGCCTGCAGTCATGGTGATTGAGCACCCCCTTTATCAATCTTTTTTTGAGGGGCCATACTTCACCCGGCTCTTCGTGAGGGGAGGTAACCTTTACGATGAGCAGATTCTTACCTGAGTGTGGAACATTTTTAGGCAATTCCACATAAAAGCCTGCAAAGTAACCCTCATGCCTTCCACAAAATACACCGTTGAAGTAGACTTCACAGAAATAATCGACTCCCTCAAATCTTAAAAATACAGAAGTGCCGGCGGGTAATTTGTCTATCTCCACTTCCCGGCTGTACCAGACTGTGCCGTTGAAGTTCCTTAAACCATGAAGCTCCCAGTTTGAAGGGAGGTCAGCCTGTGCTATGTTAACTCCCGAAAAAAAACCGGCAGATACTTCTTCCAAAGTCTTCTGAGAGTGTTCATCAGTTATATACTGCCACTGTCCGCTTAGATCAATCTTTTTCATTGTAATTCCTTATCTCGTAAAACCAAGATTTTCAAGTCCTTTTTTAATTACGGGGTCTTTCATAAAATACTCCCATACAAAGTCATTTTTGTAGTTTTCGATCATCAGGATTATGGGTCCCTGATCAATACCGATACAATCCTGTGCCACCCAACCTGCCGTGGGATTGAATGCATCCTGAAAGCCATACTTTCCCCAAAGCCCCGAACTGCCGTATTTATACTTCATGTTCATGAGGGTGGGAATAGTAATCTCGGGAGCAAATGGAATCGAACCCCCTGCCGCTGTGGGAGCTATGGTTCCGTCGTCGTTCCAGTCCATGCCGGGCATACTGAACCCCCGGGCTGAATAATCGATGAACTTGTATCCGTTTTTATTGTACTTTTCACCGGGCCCGTCACATGCAGTAAGACCCCATGTAAACTCATCGAAACCGGCCCATTTCCTGGGGTTTTCTTTGCCAAATATCTGCTGAACATAAGTGGCCCTGCGGGTATTCTCCCAGTAGTCTATCCCCTTTTCTCCCGTTTTACTGTCATAAATTCCTCGGAAATCGAGGAAGAGGTGAGAATACTGGTGCCCGAAGAGTGGCGGAAATATAAAATGACCAAGTCCCGGATATGGAGTCTCCCATTTGTAGTCTCTCAACCAGCGGTCATATGTTTTTCCGTAATCTTTTGAATTGGAGCCGGCAGCTATTACAAAAATTACAATCGCTTCGTTGTAACCCCACCAGCAATGATCTATCAGTTCACTCTTTTCAGGATGCCAGCCCATACTCAAACCGTTGTGGTAATCACTCTTGGAATTGTTGATAGTGAAGAAATCCCATTCAGCCCGCTCCAGAATTTTTGTGACACCTTCCCGGATTGCACGATGCGTTTCGTTGTCACCACTGTAGTAGTTTCTTGCGAAGATGAGTCCGGCAAAAAGGAGCCCTGAATCAATAGTCGACAACTCACATTTCCACTCCCTTTTCCCCTTTTTCATATCGACAAAGTGATAATAAAAACCTTTGTAACCGGTAGCGTCAACTTCCGCACTTTGTACACTCCCAAGAAGAAAATTGATCAGATTGAGAGTGACCTTAGCTGCGTACTCCTTTGTTATCCATCCCTTTTCTGCACCGATAGCCCAAACAGGCACAGCAAAACCTGTGGAAGCCATACTTGCCGGTGACCAGTCAGCAGAACGGTCTTTAACCAGGCCGTTTTCAGGATTCATCTCGTGAAGAAAATATTGAAATGTCTCCCTCTGAAGTGAATCGAGGAAATCCTTTTGCACTTGAGGAATGTTCTGATATTTTACATACTTCTCGGGCATATAAGTATTTTGAGCCACGGAGCAGCCGCTAATAAGGAAAACAAGTGGTAATAAAAGTAATAATCTCATTTCATCGTCCGGGTTGTAATTATAACAAAACCGCCGGGGACTGCCCGGCGGTGGAATAAATCAATAATTATAGAGATCAGAAACCGACACTGAAAGTGAAACGGTGAGCCTGATCGAGCCTTCCGTAGTCAGCCCATGCATAATCGAACCTGACTGTGTACCCTCCGGAGATTGATGCTTTTACACCACCCCCGAGAACGGCACCACCTTCGAGAGAAGGAAGAAAAAGGTTTCTGTATCCGCCTCTCAGGTAAACCAGATCGAGTATCTGAAACTCACCGCCAAGACTTATGCTTTCGTTATTGTCATTGGGATGAAATCCATCGACAGAAAGAATAAGTTTATAGTCTTTGGTGAATTTCACGGGATATGACATACCAACTCTGAAGGCAGTAGGAAGACCCCACTCATCCATCCTGAGCTCGGCAGGCAACTGATCGTTGTCTCCATATTTCTTCGGGTCGAAATCGAAATTGACATAGGCATCCCTCCCCTCATATTTGGCTCTCGGACCAAAATTCATAAGAGCGGCTCCAATCGTCAGACCGTCTACCTCAACCTGGTACTGCACCCCGATGTTGAGGGCGAATCCGGAAAGGTTGGAATGCCAGATCGATTCCTGATAATATGTCATCTGAAGCCCGACAGAAACGCGGTCTGTGAGCATGATACCATACCCGAGACCGAGTGCGAAATTGGTGACGCTGAACCTCTCACCCGTTCCGAGCGGTTGCTCCACTGTTCTCACATCCATCTCACCCGAGTTAAGGGAGGTCATCTGAAGTGCCAGTGTTCCCAGTCCCTGAATCGGAACGGCAGCAACTGCATAGTTGTAGTTGATGTCTGCAATCCATTTGTTGTAGGTAAACTGAACATCAAGTTTGTCAAGTCGCCCAAGACTTGCGGGATTGTAATAGAGCGAAGTTGCCTCACCAAAAAGTGCGGTACCTGCATTTCCCAAAGCTGCTGCCCTTGCGCTCGGTTCAATCTTCAGAAATTGAGCTATTGTGGTTCCCGCCTTGCTCTGCGAATAAAGCAGGACGGAGGAAAGAACCAAAAAGAACGCTGTGATAATTGTTATCTTTTTCATTTTTGTCTCTCCTACTTCACTATTGCGAATTTACCGGTGTGTACACCCGACTGACCCGCATCCACATGGAAGATATAAAGACCCGGTGCTGCTTCAAGGTTATCTTTTGTTCGAAGATCCCAGGGAATATAGCCGTTTAAGATATTTCCATCGTGTTGAAGTGTCTGAACAAGTTCACCTGTCACTGTATAAATTCTTATGGTGCAGTTTGGAGGGAGATTCCTGAATTCAAGTTTTCTCTCGCCTCTTCCCTGAACACCAAATCTTTGGGGTTCGAAAGATGCTGCAGCCACATAAGGATTGGGAACAACATACGGTTTGTTGTTGAACTGACTGTTAGCCAGGTTTTGATCAAACTTTTGACCAATCGATCTGAAAGTAAATTCATCCTGACTGCCAAGCGGTTTATTGATCACAAAACGGTACTCGTCACCTTTTGTCGGTGGGACAAGAGGTCCTCTCTGCCACTGTCCTACTGTATCAAGCCTGATATTCCAGGTCGGTATTGCAACAGTCGGAGCTTTTGTCTGATAAGTCTGAATCTCGATATAATCATCGGGTTGATCAAGCGTCTTCGAATTGTTTTTGTCGAAGAACTTGAAGTTCAGCTTCGATTCACTGCCATCTGCTTTCATTGCGGTAATTCTGAACATCGCAGGTTTGGCCTGGAATCCCGGGAATGCCTTGGAAGTGTCGAGCACCTGGTCGCTGAATTCGATTCTCAAGTTCTCCGGATAACCCGGGCGTTTGAGGTTGATTGGTCTGACAGCGCTGTACCTGATTGCAAGTGAAGCATTTGTTGGACTTCCGGCAACAAATCCGGTCTTTGAAGAATCAACTTTAAATGTGTCAATCGAGGTAACCACGGGGAGCAAACCAAGCGCTGTGGGTCCCGAGCCCTCGCCCTTAAAGTCGTAACCCAGTCTGAAGAGAGTATCTCCGGCGGTCTCATCAATAAACCTGTACATTTCGGCTTTCACGCTGTCATCCTGACCGAAGAATGTCAGTTTGAATAGATGATTATCAGGCACTTCTGCCGGGTTTACAACTTTCACCGTCACACTTCCGAAACCATTTCCCTGGCTGTGAACTATGTTCTCGGTTTTTGCAGGAACATATCCCATGCTGTTTGGATTCGGCACCATTTCAATAACATTTTTCGGGAGAACGGTACCGCCGCGAAGTGTCTGCGTGACCGAATAAGCATTCTCAGACGGATACAATTCCAACGAATCGGATCCCTTGTCATATGCAACAACAGCATAGTAATACTTCTGACCGTTAACGGCAGTTGTGTCGCGGTATGTATGCCTGATTCCTGTGTCATCACCCAGATAGTAGGCAACACCCTTAACTGTGGTTTTCGAGTAGCCAAGAACCTTGTCCTTTAAATCAAATTGCGCAAGAGCTCTTCCGAATGGCATCGGTTCTGTTCCCGTACCACTGTAAATCGTTTTGATGTCATTAAAGTTTGGATCAGTGCTTCTGTAAATCTTGTAACCTTCGAAATCATTTTCACTTGTTACAGGATCGAAAGCTCTTTCGGCAGCTTCGTCCCAGGAGAGTTCAACATAACCATCTCCGGCAAATCCTGTAAGAGTCGGAGTTGGAGGCGGAACTGCAAACTGATAGTTGGCTTTATAGATTTTGCCGACTATCTTCACATTGTTCTTGAGTTCCCTAAGATCGCGTCCAAATGCAAGGGCAAGACTGAATCTCTCTGTCTTTCCGGCAGGGAGTTTGAATGGACCTGAGGCAAACAAAAATCCGATGTTCAGGTTGGTTCTGGTAATCGCTGCATCAAAAGAGGAATCAGGATCGGAGAAATTCTTGTAAAGTCTCTCGGGCCAGCCTCTTCCGTCATCAAAAAAGACGATGTTGTCTGTCTGTCCACCACCAGCCGGATCATTTATTCTGTTAAACTTGAATCCGGTCAGACCAACCTGATCCGATTCATCGATATCAACTTTATCGAAGCCCGGTTCACCGTTTGTCGGTATACCGTCATTTTCGCCCGCATCGCTGGTTCCAAAAAGACCGTCAGCACCCGTGTCGTTGTACTCGCCAACCCAGTCCATATCCTCATCACCTGTCCACCAAAGACCTCTTTTAAAAGCAGGTCTGCTCTCGAGTGGACCGTATGTTGCTTGGAAATCTGCAAGGGTATAATTTGCAGAAGCATACGCACGAATATTGTCCTGCCCGGTAATCAGTGTGCCTGGTCCGCTGTCTCTTTTCTCATCCTTAATACCGTCTTTATCGTTATCCTTGCCGTCATACTGATTTCCGGGTGTTTCAAGATATGAATATCCGAGATAACCTGTCGGACCCTTAACCCCGTTACCGTAGTAGTCCCATGTGTAAACGAGGTTTATTCCCTCTTCCTTCGTGAAGTAGGCGTTGTCATCGTCAGATTCAGGATATGGATCCTTCCCTTTTCCGGAACCGCCAACACCCGAGTCCATGTAGAGCCCGAAAATAATGTTGTCATTATAGTCGGTCGTACTTTCATTGGTGATATCATAATGGAAGAAAATAACATCGGACGCCTGCGGGTTGTTCCACTGGAAGCCTCTTTGTTCTATTCTTAAACCAAGCCCTCTTCTGGTACGGTCGCGGCTGTCGGGGTAATAATCCCAGGCATCGTAAAAGTTATCATCCATCACGGTGAAACTTTCCTGCATCTCAAGTTTAGGAACCTTTCCGAAATAGCCGTTCCACGAACCTCCCCAACCGGGGTCTGTGGCATCATTCATCTTGTCGATCCACTTGTCGGGCCAGGTTCTGGGATCATTGGACATCGCAACCGACCGCCCCACATTTATCGTCGGATCATCCTGGTGATATCCGGGTCTTGGTTCATATCGCATTGTCTTTCCTGTGAGCGGACTCTGAGTCTGTCTCTCACGGTATCCCGATTGCATCATGTAGGCAACTTTTCCATTTTCCTGCATAACCTTTGCCAAAACAAAAGGTGTAATACCATCAGTATAGTTTTCACCCGAACCTTTTGGAATTTCGACTGAATGGAATACCGTCAGGTCAACTTTCAGAGGATCGGGAGGATAATCGCCAACCATTCCATAGTTAAAGAACCGGGTTCTGATGTTGTTGAAGTCGTGCTGCCCCATTCTTTCCGCATCTATTCTGCCCCTGAGTTCCGGGGGAACCTGTGCAAAAAGAACGACGGGTGCCATAATCATCAGGAGAAAGAATTGGAACCTTCCCGGTCGAAAGATTTTATTTTTTGAATTCATATTAAGATCTCCACTTTTCCGCATAATTATTTACTCCTGAAAGAGATGCCAATCTCAATTTTTCTCGGCTCGTAAAATCTGCCCGGGTTAAGAAGTGCTGCCCTGTCGGCAAATGAATTTACAGAGTAATCAGGACTTCCCGTGTTTGCGAATACAAATCCGTTCACGAAATTTGTACCCAGCACATTGGTCATTCTTGCGAAAACACTAAGATTTATGAAGGAAAGTTCAAAGTATTTTTCAGCTCTGATATCGAGAATCGCATACCCGTCTTTTCTTCCGGAGTTTGTTTCGAGGTCGGCATTGAAGCCCGTCCCGATTGCGGGGGTGTATGGCATACCACTTCCAATACGAAGAATTGCCGATATTGTGTAATCGTTCGGCTGCAGATAAACAGCGGTGAAATTAAGAGTATGTCTCTGATCCCATCCAAATGGAATATCTCTTGGTCTCGGGTCTTTCCCGGCAGCCGCTCTGTTGGCGGTCTCATAAGGGTCGCTTGCATTTCCCCGTGCATATTGCATGGTGTAGTCAACAGATGCCGTAACGGGACCAAGTTTCCTCATCTCAAACGCAAGTGTGAAACCATATACCGAGCCGAAGTCGATGTTTGTCAGCCTTGGGTAGTCTGCAGCGGCATAGGTGGAAATGAATTCTGCACCCAGAAGGTCTCTTATATCCTTGTAAAACACTGTAAGTTCACCACCAAAAACCTGACTGAAAGCCTGTTTCAAACCACCTTCATACTGCACAGTAAGTTGCGGTCTGAGGTCCGGATTTCCCATTGTTCCATACGAAATGCCGCCGTCCTGAAGGTCTCTCAGGATGGTGTAGTTCGAATTTGAGTAGAGATCGGCAAGTCCGGGCATCTGATAAAAGTGCCCGTAAGCAAAGTAGACTGAAGACATGGCAGTAAGCGGGAAACTGAACCCAAGTCTCGGTGCCAACGCAAATTTTACAGTTGTCGGTTTCAATACCGACTTCGGTGCACCCGAAATGGAGTTGGCGGGGTTCGAAAGATCACTTGGTACTTCAGCGTTTGCATCATAATACTCAGCTCTCAGTCCGGCTCTGACAACCAGATCTCCCAACTCAATCCTGTCCTGAAGATAGAGTGCATATTGTTTCGGGAAATACTGGTTTATTCTCGGATCGGTAATAAGCACAGGCTGGTCTTTCGCAACAAGAGTCGATACTCCGTTTACAATAGTCATCTGCAGGAAACCGGGCGAACCAAACTGGATGTCTGAAATCTGTCCCTCAACCCCTGCCTCGAGCAGGTTGTGCCTGTTGATCTGCCAGGTAAAATCAGCCTTTGCTATTATGGTGTTCGTTTTTTGGATATACCTTCCAAGATCAACACCCTGGACTATTGCGCCGAGTTCATAATTGTTGTCACTCTTGAACTCGCCTGCAGCCAGGTAACCGGGATCAAAAACCGATTCATATTTATATGACTTGTAGTCGAAGTAGTTCTGCCTTACACTCACTTTATAAAACATTTCTGGCGACAGTGTGTGAGTAAAATCGACGCCATGAGAGACAGATACGGTGTTGTTTGGTTTATTCCCGTCGGGATTCAGACGGAGACCAAAATTGTAGTAGTATGCTTCGATTGAGTTCATGATCGCCTGATAGCTCAAAATCATGTTCTTTATCGAAGTGTTGGTAAGTTTGAACTGCCCGCTCCACTCCCGGGTGGTATTCATCGGTACAAGTTCGTTGTCTCCGGATGGTCTGAAGATTTTAGCTTCGAGATCGTTTTTATCTGTCGGCATGAATCTTCTCGTTCCGTAGAGATATCCGTCACCGGCATATCTTCTTCCTGAAACAAGGAAAGTTGTCTGTGGTAAACCTGTCGGACCGGAAAGTGTCAGTTGATAATTCTGAATGCCAAGGGGACGGAGCTTGTCAGCATCAGGATATCTCTGATTGTCTGTTGTATAAAAACTTCCGCCGTAAAATTCTCCCGACCATTCAAAATTGTCATCTCCCGACCTAAGAACAGCATTCACAACTCCAGACATTGCCTGCCCGTATTTAGCATCGAATGTTCCGGAGATAATCTGGACCTCCTGCAACACCGATTTATCAAGAAGAAGTGTGGCAGAGTTGTTGAACGGGTTGTTAATCGAAACACCATCCACCTGATACTGAACCTCGCCGAGTCTTCCGCCCCTGAAGTGACCATCCACAACACCCGCCTGAAGGTTTACTATTTGTCCGAGATCCTGAACAGGCAAAAGTTCTATTTCATCCTTCGAAACATTTACCACGGAGGAGGTCTGATTAAACTCCACAAGGGGTTTTTCTGCAGTAACAACAATTGTTTCGGTGGTGAACGATGTACTCTGAAGTTTTACATCAATTTTTGTGGTTTGATCTGTTGAAACTGCGATAGCTTCAACTTTTTTCGACTGAAAGCCGGTATATCTGAACTCAACGGAGTAGGTTCCGGCTCGAAGATTTAGAATCGTATAGTACCCGTCATAATCCGTCACTGCTCCCTTATTGGTGCCTTCAACGATAACAGTGGCGCCGATGAGTGGCTGACCGTTTTCATCGGTCACCCTGCCGGCAAGTTTTCCCGCTGTTTGAGCATTTACCAGCCCGGAAATCAGAACCATAAAAATCAGCAGAATTACCGGAAAAAATTTGTAGCCGGTTTTTTTCATTTTTTCACCAGTTCATAAGTGGTTTGAAACTGTCATATATAAGCCGATTGTGCAGTGTGCAGAGAAATATTTCTCTTTCTCTGCACTCATTTATCTGCACTTTGGACCGAAAAAACTACTTCATCAAAATCATTTTGCCTGATGCTGACGAAATGCCGCCATTTGATGCATTTTTAAAGTTGACTTTATAGAGATATACACCTGAAGTAAGTCCTCTTGCATCAAAATTGATTTCCTGCGCGCCGGCAATCGCATTAATCATTTGCCTGCTTACAAGCTGTCCCAGAGAATTGTAAACCAGCACTTCAGCCTGACCTGACTGAGGAGCGGAAAACTTGATTCTGGTTGAAGGATTAAACGGATTGGGGTAGTTCCCATAAAGTTCAAGCGATGAAGGTATTCCTGTAAATTCATCTTCCACACCGACCACACCATCATTGCTTAGGTAAACCCATGCAAGGGCGGGTCCGCCGGCATGCTCACGCATAAACCAGGTTCTTGTTCCATAGTTTAACGCAGGATCTGTGAATGAATCACCATCATAAAGTACTGTTCCAAAGAACAGACTCCTGTCACCAAGATCCTGAGGATAGCCCAGAAGTCCCGTCAACTGAATTTTTCCTTCAATCACATAACCGTCGTCAACATCGTTGTTGTTGTTTATGGTTGACGCACCTTTCAACTGGAAGGCATAAGCAGATTGTGTGGAATCGAGAAGTGTCTGCATATAGTCACCCGGCTTGAGCGCACCTGTTGAATCGAAAGAGAGCCGGAGCATTCTTGACTCAAGTGCATTGTCTGAAGCACGGGAATCACGATCTATAAGTATGGTAGCAAAACCGTCGACCGCATCAAACATGCTGGTTCCCTGAATAAGCTGATCGTTGAAATCGGCACCAAAATAAAGGAATCCGTCTCTGTGGAAATATTTTATTTTTACATATCCGGGATCTACAACAGGTGGTCTGCTACCGGCGACAAGCTCGGGCTGATACTGTCCACTCTGATAAGGTCCAATTCCGGGGTATGCAGCTCTTGTTAAAGTATCATCCCATCCGATTACCAGTTCCTGAGCGCCTCTCCATACTTCTTCGTCAAGGTTGCCATCGATTACCGGAGCAGGTTTGTTG
This sequence comes from Bacteroidota bacterium, assembly GCA_020161395.1. Classification (NCBI taxonomy): domain Bacteria; kingdom Pseudomonadati; phylum Bacteroidota; species Bacteroidota bacterium. Next base: position 175,278 of record JAIUOE010000007.1, on the reverse strand, counting down.
GAGCCGTTATAGAAGGTGTATTCAACCGGAGCGAGAGGAGGGTTGGTTGTATTCACAGTAACATCGGGTTTTGCATAAATTCTGGCAGCGTTTGCACCGTTTGCATTTCCCCATGGATACTGATAGTATGCTCTTGCTGTGCTTATTCTCGAAGGCACACTTCCGTAAACCCAGTCACAATCCCATATAGAAAAGTTTAACTGAATAATGTCGCCTGTAGAGCGTGTGATATCATAGCCAAGCAATGCGACATCTATTTTCATCTCAACTTCCCATCCCTGATCTGGAGTGGTATCATCGCACGATACACCACCGATGGTTCTGTAGCCGGCATCCCATGCAGCTCTCTGTTCCGGAGTTCTGGTAGTGTCAGAGAAGTTGCCAAATCTGCCGATGAAACGGGGTGGTGTTCCGGGCTGCAGATATTGAGGTACATTCAGGTACCACCATGTGTAGAAAAATTCAGTTGCGGGAAGTGGTCTGTTCGGACTTGCCTTGTCACGAATATTCATCAGGATTCCGTCCCATCTTGCCCAGTCAGCAATTCCACCAACAGAAGAGTCGGGCATCTTGAATCCAAGATAGAGATAGTGGTCTTTAACGAGGAATTTTACCGTCGCTCTAATCGGATCAGTGATGGCATTCTCATTGAATTCCGATGTCCAACCACTTGTTGGCAGGGCACCGGGCTGACCATAGATAACCTGCACCGAGTCGGCTTTTGCCCAGTCGGCTTCATTCATGTTACCATCAAGGGTAATGGTACCCAAAGCAACCTTTCCCCAGAGGGCATCACTGCGCACTACGCTTTGCGCGTTTGATAAATTGACTGCAAATAGAAGAATGAACAAAGCTGTTATTACTTGTTTCATCTTTTCTCCTGTATGATTGTTACTGATTGATTGATTAAAAAATTTAGAATAATGGTGACGGATTTGCACCGGAACAGCCACATGAATTGCCAATTATCAACCCTGTTGAAAGCTTTTCGTGGTAGGCTTCCAACGGATTCACCTCGCCGTTTATAACTTTTAACAGGTATCTCACTGCCTTGCCACCAAGCTCTTCAATCGGAGCGTGAACCGTTGTCAGTCTCGGGCTCAACAGTCTGCTCAGATAGATGTCATCAAATCCTGTTACGGCAATATCATCGGGAATCGCAACCTTAAGAATTTTTGCTCCCTCGTAAACCCCCAGAGCCATCATGTCGTTTGCTGCAAAAATCGCCTGTGGCTTCTCAGCCAGGGTCATCAACCTCATGAAACCGTAGTAACCGGAGCGGACAGTGAAGTCACCGTCAACTATCCAGTTGGGATTAATGTTGATTCCGTGCTTCTGCAGCGTCTCTGAATAACCCAAAAACCTCTCTTCGGCGTCGCAGTTGTCTTTCGGTCCTTTGATCATGGCAATTCTTTCATACCCGTGTTCAAGCAGATGCTCGATATTGGCAACCGTGCCCTGATAATTGTCGATGCTTATGCTGATTGCCTCGTCGATATCGTTCAGTGAATTTATCAGCACCACAGGTCTGCGGCTTTTGCCGATAATCTCGGGCACTTCCCTGTGAATCTGAGGAGCCATCATTATAACTCCGTCCACTCTTCCACTTGACATAAAGTCGATCAGTGTTTCCACCGCGTCTCTTTGGCTGTGAGAACTCGCAACAATAATAAATTTGTTCCACCTGTGAGCCTCTTCATCGATTCCATGAATGATGTCGGTAAAAAATTCGCCGGCAATGTCAGGAATGATTACTCCTATCGTATCTGTCATCTGTGTCGAAAGTCCGCGTGCAAGAGGACTCGGTTTGTAGTCTATCTCTTCAGCGATTTTCATGATCTTCGACTTGGTGGCATCCTTAATCAATTTGCTGTTGTTAAAAGCTCTCGATACTGTTGCTATCGACACCCCTGCCAATTTTGCGACTTCATGGATGTTTTTTCTGGTCATGATCTTGGTTTCAATTGTAAAAAAATGTAAGCGTTTACAAAGATCAATTTAACAAACATTTTTGATTAATTCAAGCGGAAAATCAAAAATATTTAAAGAATTTTATTCTTTTACCCCACCCATCATTATCCCCTTAATGTAATACTTTTGCAAGGCAAGAAACATTATCATTACCGGCATAATTGTGATCACACTTCCCGCCATCATCAGTTCGGGATCCTTGGTATGTTCCCCCATCAGATTTGCCAGAGCCACCGGAAGGGTGTACATGTCACTGTCATTCAATACGATGAGGGGCCAGAGGAAATCGTTCCAGGTTCCCATAAATGTAAATATCGCAAGAGTAACCATTACCGGCGCAGCAAGAGGAACAATTATTTTATAGTATATCTGAAAATCTGTGGCTCCATCAATTCGTGCTGACTCAAGCAGACTGTCAGGAATCGCCATCACATACTGTCTGATAAGAAATATCCCAAATACATTAGCAAGTCCAGGAATCAAAATCGCCATATAAGTGTTCAGAAATCCGAGCTCCTTGAGCATCAGGAATAGCGGCAGCATCGTAACCTGTGAAGGAATAACCATGGAACTGAGCAGTATTTTGAAAATCGTATCTCTACCTGCAAATCTGTACTTTGCAAAAGCAAATCCCGCCATCGAATTAAACACCAGTGAAACAACAGTAACCATCGTCGAAATAACCAGACTGTTCAGGAGATTCCTCGAAACATCGAGCCTCGAGAACAATGTCTCATACTGTGTCAGCGAAAAAATGTCGGGAATAAACCTCGGCGGAAAAACGGATGCATGTCCATCCAGCATAAAAGACGCCGATACCATCCAAATAAAGGGAGCGAGCGTGAGCAATCCGGTAAAAATCAAAAATGCATAAATCAGATATTTCTTCACCTCAGGCATCCCTTCTTTTCTGAACCCACATCTGAATCATCGTACCAATCAGAATGATCACAAACAGCACAAACGCAATTGCCGACGAATAACCCATATTCCACCAGCGGAATCCCTCCTGATACATGTAAAGTACAATACTCAGTGTGCTGTCCAAAGGTCCACCCTGTGTCATAATGTAGGGCTCTGCGAATAACTGGAAATAGCCAATCATTGTGATAATGGTAATAAACACAGTGGTTGGTGCGAGCATCGGGAGAGTAATTTTTATAAACCTCTGCCAGCCGTTTGCCCCTTCAATCTCAGCGGCTTCGTACAATTCCTCGGGTATATTCTGTAAACCGGCGATGAATATTATCATGTTGTATCCGAAATTTTTCCAGATCGAGAGAAGTATGATGGATGGCATCGACCATGCCGGATCGCCCAGCCAGTCGATCTTACCGATTCCCAGAAAACTTAATCCGTAATTCAGCAATCCAAATTCAGGATGATAAATAAACCGCCACACAATGGAAACAGCCACAAGAGTGGTAACGACAGGCATAAAATATATAAGCCGGAATATCCCTTTGAACTTGACTAACTTCGAGTTCAGCATCATTGCTGCGCCGAGAGAAACAGCAATCGAGAGGGGTCCCGAAATAACAACAAAAAAGAGGGTATTTTTCAGGGCAGTCCAAAATAGTGCATTATCAAAAAGTTTGATATAGTTATCGAATGCCGTGAATCTGAATTTGCTGTAATTACCAATGGCATAGATATCAAAATCAGTAAAACTGATTATGAATGCACTTATCACAGGGATAAAAAAGAATACAAATATCGCTGTGAGTGCTGGTGCCAAAAAGAAATATGCAGCTTTTTTCATTTGTCGTTTTTTTGAGAAACTTGAGAAACTTGAGAAACTCGAGTGACCTGAGAAACTTGAGAAACTCGAGTGACTTGAGTACTTGAGTTTATTTAATTATAATTTATAATTAATAAGTCAAAACTAATAACTGACAATCCATCGCCTCTTTTCCAAAATTATATCAACTTCCTTGTCCATTGCCTTCATGGCTTCTGCTTCAGTCATGGTGCCGCGGGCGGCATATTCTGCGAATTGTTGCAGCTTTGAGAATACGATTTGTTCCCACTCGGGTATTTTTGGAGTTGGAACCACATGCTGAAACTGATCATAAAATGCTTTAATAAACGGATCGTTTTTGAAGTATGGTTCATCCCAGGCTGATATCACAGCGGGAAGGTTGTTTGTTTCCCTGTAGAAAGCGAGCTGTGTCTCTTTTTCTGACAGGAACTCAATGAACTTCCACGCGGCTTCCTTGTTTTTGGAATTCTTAAACATGACAAGACTCGATCCGCCCGCAAGACTTACACCTGGAAATCCGTTTTTCCCGGGAAGTGGTGTTGTTCCCCACTTCTCACCTGTTGAATCCTTCATCCATTTTTTGAATTCGGGAATGTTCCACGGACCCGAAATGTACATCGCAAAAAATTCCTGTTGAAATGCCTGATACACATTTGTTACCTGGGAAACCCCCATTGGGGTTAGTTTTTCCTTGTGAAACTGAATGAGGAATTTGAAGGCATCGAGAAAATCCCTGCCGCTGAAATTCCCATAGGTCCAGTTATCTTTTATCAAATTGGAACCGTTCTGCAGTCCAAATATTACAAATGGTGCCCACTCGTTTGTCGGAAGATAGATCGCATATTTATTTGGATCATTCTGCATTTTGACGATTTTGCGTGAAAGATCGAGCAACTCTTCCCATGTTCGCGGAGGATGATCATAACCTGCTTTTTTGAAAATGTCTTTCCGATAGTAGATTATTCGTGTATCGATGTACCATGGAACGCCGAATATTTTTCCCGTTACTTCATTTGTATTCCAAATACCCGGGAAGTAATTCGCTGCTTTTAAACTTTTGCTTTTTGAAATGTATCCATCCAGAGGTTCAAGTGCTTCTATCATTACAAACTGAGGCACCCATGTATTGCCAAGCTGACAAAGGTCGGGTGTGTTGTCAGCGGCAAAAGAGGAAATCAATTTCTCCTGAGCTGCCGTCCAGGGAACCATCTGTACTTTTACTTTTATGCCCGGATTTCTTTTTTCAAACTCCGGAATAACCTTTTGTATCTTTTCCCCTTCGGTGCCCATCCCCCAAAATGTGATTTCTGTTGTGGTTGCATCTTTGCTGCCACAACCGGTAAGCAAAAATAAAAATGGAAGCAAGAAGAATCCTCCCGGTAAAACCAATCGAAAATTAAGGCACTCTTGCTTCCACCAACCATTCATTTCATCAACACCATCTTACCGGTGAGAGTTTTGCTCCCCGCGGTAACCTGATACAAATAAATTCCCGAATTGACTGACGATCCGCTCTTATTCTGACCATTCCAATAAAATTCATTTTTCCCTGCTTCAAACCACTCACCCTTTTTCTCCGATACAATATTTCCAAGTGCGTCAAATATTTTCAGCTCAACAAATCCGTTCTCAGGAATCGAAAAAGATATTTTTGTGGTGGGATTAAAGGGATTGGGATAATTTCCTTCAAGTCTAAACTCACCCGGAACTGACGGAGCGACCTCTTCTTCAACCGATGTGGTTGTATCAGGCGTGAATCCCACCGCTGTAAGCATGGGAGCAATCTCGGGATTTTTCATAAACCTGTTCCATAGTAAACCCGTTCTGTAATTCTCGATCATTGCAAGAATGGGACCTTGATCTATTGCAAGATAACTCGAGGCAAACCAGTTCTGCTGAGGATTGAAAGCATCCTTAAATCCATAAACTCCCCACAGGTTAGCACCATAGGTTCTGTACATGTTTTTAAGTGCTGCAATCGATTCCACTGGAGTGTAAGGCATGGATGAAATTGCGGCTGTAGGAGCAATGGTTCCGTTGTCTCCCCAGCTCGTCGGTTCATGAGCTGAATATCCCCACGGGTTGTCTGATGCTGTCAAACCCCATGTATTGGCATTGTATCCTGCGTAACCTTTTGGATTTGCAATGCAGTATGCCCTGTTTACAAGGGTCTGGTTTTTATTGTGTTCAAAGTAATTGGCAAACTGATCTTTTTTGTGTCTGGGATCAAAACCAAGATACGAGTAGTGTGCGAAGAAAAGAGGTCCGCCTGTGTTTTGGCCTACCCAAAGCCGGTACCCGTAATATGTTCCTGTATTCTGATAACCCGTTCCCACCGTCCAGCCGAGCCAGTATGCCTGAGCCGGCATCGGATAGGTAGGAGATGCAATGGCAAGCATATACATAATCATGGCTTCCATGTAACCCGTGACGGGCATGTTCATCTGCCATGCATAGTTTGGCGACCAGTGCCAGTAGAGTTTATATGTGTTTGAGTATCTCCTGTACCAGTTCCATTCGACTGTTTCCCATGCCTGTGTTATCTTCTGCCGGATTTCAGTCTCAAGGGGATTCTGACCGTCAAAATATTGTCTTAATGTCAAAAGTCCCTGTACCAGAAATGCGGTTTCCACAAGGTCACCGCCATTGTCATAGGTACTGAAAGGAATCACTGCTCCTGTGGTTCCGTTTAGCCAGTGAGACCAGGCTCCGTGAAATCTGTCCGCTTTGGTCAAAAGGAAATTTACAATTTTCAATGTCCTCTCGGCACCTTCTGTGCGGGTGATAAAACCTCTTTCAATTCCGACAGGTATCCCCATCATCCCAAAGCCGGAACCGCCTGTTGTCACTGTTTCACCACTTCCGAGGCGCTCTCTTGCAAGTCCGGAAACAGGATGAGCATAATGCCAGAAGTATCTGAATGTGGCTGCCTGCACCATGTCGAGGAAATCTTCATCGGTCATTGGTGAGGTGGTAACGGCTAAATCGGGTGTCCTTTCCGATTCGTTGTATGATGTATCAAATGCGGATATCGCAAAGGTTTTCGATACTCCTGTTGTTCCTGTCCACTCAAAATAGTAGTTGTCATTGGCATTTGTCGTTCCAATGCGGATGTAATTGTCACCTTCTTTTTTATAGATGTTATACCCCATTACATCAGGTTCGGGACTCTTCATCCACCTCAGATCAAAATGCTTTTCATATCCTTTTGCAACGGGTTCGGCGGGAATCGAAGGGGGTGTCGGGTCAATCGTTCCTTTGGTTACCATCCTGACTTCATCAATAAAACAGATTCGCTCTGTTGTATCTGCAACCCCGCGGGAGAAAAAGACATACCTTATCTTTGTCAAATCTGTGGTGTCAGCGGCATTTCTGAACAGGGAGAGGGGCACAAGAACTCTCCTCCAGGTGTGAGCAGGAAGATGTGAAAGATAATTACCCGTTTGTACAGATCCCGTCCTGGCTCCTGCATTATCCTGAAGATAAAGCAGAGGCAGATTTGAACCGGGAATATCTGTTGCGGAATAGATATAAAAACTGAGGGTGTCTTTGTTGTTTACATTAAACAAAGGATTGCCTGAACCTGCGACACCCAGACGCCAGTTACCGGAATCCATCGAGCGCCACCTCAATTTAAGGCTGTTTGCCCCCGAGAATGCGTATTGTGTGGAAACAGGAAATTTACTGTCGAATATCAATTCCACAAAAGAGGGTGCAGTAAATGAACCAAGACTGGGATCCCAGTATGTATTGACCGCACTGTTTGTGAAAAAGACAAAATCCTGCCCGAAGGTCAGCGACCATGTAAAAACGAAAAAAGTTATCAGTTTGAATAGTAAATTCTTCATCAGAATTTGTATCCGCTGATTCCATTCGACTCAAAATCCAACAGCGATCCATCTACATCCCCGAGATATACCTTAACCGATACTTCCTTCTCAGTTCGGGGTTTCAGGATATTGTCATCTGCTTCGATTCCATCGACCTCAACCTTCGCAACTCCAAAAGAAACATGCTCAGGGTTGAAGACTTCGATATTGTATGTGGTTCCTCTGTAAAGCCTTTTTATCTTGAAACCATCCCATATTGCGGGAATCACGGGATCAATGATAAGTCCCTCATCTTCAGCGCGAACACCGAGGATCCAGTCGACAAACACCTTTTGATACCAGGAAGCGGAACCTGTATACCAGGTCCAGCCTGCTCTGCCGTAGTTGGGTGAATCAGGTCCGTCAATGTTTCCGGGGGTTACATAAGGCTCTGCACTCCAAAGATCGGGATTCATTCCATTCAGTACGGGTGAAATTCCCTCAACGACTCTGTATGCCTCCTCAGGTTTCCCAAATTTTGCAAACGCCCAGATAGCCCAAGTGGCAGCATGCATGTAAACTCCACCGTTTTCTCTTCTTCCCGGTGCATAGCGGGAAAGGTAGCCGATATATTTGTCGGGTACACTGTATGCAGGTTGAAGCAGCAAGGTACCGTTATTCTTAAGCAAATATTTCTCTACTGCCTTTAGTGCCGCATCCTGCTTCTCGAAGGGAGCAATATCGCTCATTACTGCCCATGTCTGGGGATTCAGGAATATCTTGCCCTGGGAGTTTTCCGCAGAACCAAATTTTTCACCTGTGTCCTTGGTTCCCCGGTAATAGTACTCACCATCCCAGGCATATTTGTTGAATGCTGTTTTAATTTTTTCAGCACCCTGCATCAGTTTTGCAAGAGTCTTGTAATCCTGCTTCTGTTCTGCAATCTTTCCAAATTCCTGAAGCACAAAATAGAAGAATTCTGCCATCCAGATTGATTCCCCCTTCATTTCAAGACCGACCGCACTAAGACCGTCATTCCAGTCACCTGCACCAATCAGGGGAATTCCCCTGTCGCTCAGTCGGGAGAAAACCACATCTATTGCTCGAAGGGAATGTTCGTAAAGCGTTTCTTTTAACTCTTTATTATCATAGTATTCAGCTTTTGTCTCTACGAAATCAAGATTTCCCGTCTCCTTCACATACATCGATAAAATAAACGGTAACCAGAGCAGGTCATCCACCATTTTGGTCGGAAGTCCCGTTTCTGTAATGGGATGCCACCAGTGCAGTACCGTCCCCTCAACAAACTGATGTGCAGCGTGAAGTTTCAGTTGTTCCTCTGTCCTCGAAGGATCAATCGGCAACCAGACGAGTGAATCCTGAAGCTGGTCTCTAAAACCAAATGCACCACTCTGCTGATAATAGGCTGTTCTTCCCCACAGTCTTCCGGCAATTGCCTGATACCTCAACCATTTGTTAACCATTAAATTCATGGCAACATCGGGAGTATCTATCTCGAGAGGAGAAAGCATTTCCTCCCACATCTTCTTTACTTCAGCCAACTTTTCAGCCACTTTGGAGGGAGTGTCATATTTTCCTCTTTTAGCGTCAATTTCATTAAGTTCACTGACCAGACCCAGATGATATATAACTGTATCTTCTGCTCCGGCTTCCAGTTCAATTTCGTTTTGCAGACAGGCAATCGGGTCATTCCACGAACCGGTCTGGCATTTCAAAGGTGCGCCATCAAGTGCGGCAGGATTTTTCAAATCGCCATACTGCCCGATAAAATTCTCTTTTTCGGATTCGTAAGAGACTACTTTTTTATTAACTCCAAAAAATCCGTGATACTGGTAATCAATATTCCAGTGTCCCCTGTCCCCGAGAGGAATCTCCCAAAGCCTTTTTGTGCCGTGCATATAGTTGCCGGCGGCATTAAAATATGTTTCAATAAATGTCTTGTGAAATTCCCTGTGGAAATCTGCAGAGGAACCGAGACACCATTCAAAATAAGTAAACAGAGAAAGAGATACTTTTTTACCGGAATTGTTTATAAACCGGACATTCCAAATCTCGAGTGTATCGTTTAACGGGACAAAGACAGTCATCTCAATTTTAATTCCTTTGTACTCCGAAGTGAAGACGGTATAACCAAATCCGTATCTGCACTCGTAGCTGTCGAGTGGAGTCTTTACAGGCATAAATGTGGGGCTCCACACTTCACCTGTCTCATTGTTTTTTACATAAAGATATTTGCCCCAGTTATCCTGAATCAGGTCCTGGTGCCATCTGTTGACCCGGTTAAACTCGGAATGTGTCAGCCAACTGAAACCACCACCCGTCTGCGAAATAACCAGACCGTAATCTCCATTCGAGATCACATTAACCCATGGCTTTGGGGTGTCATGTCTTTTTATAACATATTCGCTTCCGTCTTCTGTAAAATATCCGTATTTGGTTTCAAATAATCTTTCCAAGGTCTCTTTCCATGTTTTTTGTGTATAAGAAAAAAATAAACCGCTAAGAACGCAAAGTACGCAAAGTTGTATTCTCTGCGTTCTCTGCGTCCTTTGCGGTTTGAATAATTTACTTCATCAGGATCATTTTTTTGGTGGAAGTGTAGCTGCCTGCACTCACGGTATAATAATATACACCGCTTGCGAGGTCACTTGCGTTGAAATCCACTGAATGTCTGCCCGATTCAAATTCTCCATTTACAAGATTTGCAACTTCTTTTCCGAGCACATTGTAAACTTTCAAGGTTACAAATGATTTGGCAGGAATTGCAAAAGAAATGGTTGTTGAAGGATTGAACGGGTTAGGATAATTCTGATCCAAAGCGAAATCAGCTACTATCGAGCCGAGTTCAATTACATCAGAATAACCAAATTCACCGTTGAAATCGATTTGTTTCAGTCTGTAGAAGAGTTTACCTGAAACTTCTCTGTCAACAAAAGAGTAACGGTTTACATCAGTTGAAGTTCCTTTGCCATTTACAAATCCGACTGCTGCGAAAACGAGTCCGTCGACACTTCTTTCAATCTGGAATCCGGCATTGTTTCTCTCTGAAGCCGTTGACCACTCAAGGTTAACATTTCCATTTACTGCCTGTGCAGTAAACGAAGTAAGCTCAACGGGTGTTGTGTTGTTGGTCAGGTTAAGGGTTCTCATTCCCGGACCCCATTCACTGCCCCAGAATGTTTTGTGCATTGTGCCTTTTTCTCCCCAGGCTCCCATACCGTTATGGTAGAAGTCAGGATCGAAAATGTTCATCATTACCTGAACTGACTGTGGAACTGATGTATAACCAAGAGCTGCGAGATCGATCATCATTTCTGCCGAGTATCCGTTGTCTGTCTGCGTGGTGTCATTTACCAGGGTTCCGACTGCTTTTCTTCCGATACCGGCACCCGAGTTTGCAACCTGTGCTTCAAATACCATGTCAGGATTTACACCGCCGGCATTGAAATAAAGTTTGAATTCCTTGTCAGCATTCGTGGCATCTTTAATCTTCATGAAAAGACCGTCGCCTTCCCAACTGTCACCAAAACGGCAAACCTGCTTATCTTTGGAAGTGAAGCCGATGTAGAGTTTGTTCTGAATTCTGAGAACCTTAAGGGGTGTCCAAGTTGTATCCTTATACACACCTTTTACCAGTACAGTCGAGGTAACAGAACTTCCGGTTCCGGTGAGCGGTGGTTTCGGTCCAAAAACGAGATACTGGGATGGATATGCCCAGTCAGGCTCTGTTAAAAGGCCATCCAAAACTATCGGATTTGCAGACTGGTAAACATTGATTGAAGCAGGGTCGTTATAGAATGCGATGTCTCTCCAGACTCCGCCCCATTCACTGCCCCACCAGGTCTTGTAGAAGGTTCCTTTTGGTCCCCATGCCGTCATTCCAACATGATAACCGTCTGGATCAAAAATGTTTATGGTTACAGGAACTGAAGTAACATTCTCACTGTATCCGAGTGAATCAAGATAGATAAGCAGTTCAGCACTGTAGCCATTGTCAACTTGTGTAGTATCGTTAACTATGGTGTTGGAACCCTTAAGTCCTGCACCCATACCGGGAGCCTGATTCTCGAATACCATGTTTGAGTTTGCAGTTCCGTCATTAAAATAGAGTTTATACTCTTTTTCCTGACCACCGGATGTCTTTATCTTCATAAAGAGTCCGTCACCTTCCCAACTGTCACCAAATTTACAAACCGATTTGTCATCGCTGGAGAAACCGATATACAGTTTCATGCCAACCTTCAGGAATTTCATCTTTGTCCATGTGGTGTCAAGATAAGGAACATCTGTTTTTACATAAACACCGGCTGTAACGCCTTGCATCTGAATTGTCGTAGCAGGTTTTGGTCCGAATACCAGATATTCCTGGACACTGTTCCATGCTGCTTCATTCATATTGCCATCGACCACGATTGGTCCTGCTGCGAGATATGCCTCGCGGGTACTTGGATCGTTATACGGTTGTGCAACGATTGTTTGAACTGCTGCCAGTACAAATATCACTGCGAAGAGCTTGTAGATATTGCTTTTCACGGCATCTCCTGTTTGTTTGTTTGTATCAAAAAATGTAAACGGTTACACACCGTTAAATTACGGCAAATTTTTCAGAATGTCAAGTTAAATCTTTCATTTTAAAAATATTTTTTCCTTTTTTTTCAACTTTTCAGATAATTTTTCTCCTTTAATACCCTTTTTTTATATTTTTGGTGATAATTTTTCCAACTTTTCCACCCGTCAGGTTTTTTACGCCTGATCGTTGTAAAAATGTAAATGTTTACATTTTTGTAAATTTTACATTTCCCGGGCGGGATTTACATAAGTGAATATTCTTTTCCCCAATTTATTATCAGGTCTCCCGATGAAAATTAAAATTTTGGTGACATCTGCTCTGTTTACTGTCCTTCTGGCTCTGCAAGTTCATGGGCAGATACTTTTTGAAGAAAAATTTGAATCCGTGGCTGCATGGAAAATCAACTCATCCGAGGGTGTTTCGGTAAATAAACAATCTGACAAGGGCTTCACAGGTAAATGTGTCAGATTTGATATCGATTTTAAATTCGGAAGCGGATACGGTGGAATCTATGACCTCTTATCCCTCGACCTCCCAGATAACTACCAGATAACCTTTTTTGTGAAGGCAAAAGGTCTTCCCCCAAACAATTTTGAGTTCAAACTGGTTGATCCTTCGGGCGATAATGTATGGTGGGTGAACAGAAAAGGGTTCGACTTCCCCTCTGAATGGACTAAAATCACCGTGCGAAAACGGAATCTCGGTTTTGCATGGGGTCCGCAGGGAGGAGGAGACATTAAAAAACTCGGACGAATAGAGCTGATTGTTGCATCAATAAACGGTGGAAAGGGGTCTGTTTATATCGACGAACTGAAAATTGAAAAACTGGATCCGCCAACCGTGCCGACACTTCCCCCCGCGGTTACAAATAATTTCTACGGTGAAGAGGATGTGCCCAATTCCCTTTTTGACGGAAAACAGGAGACGGGACTTAGTGGGGGTACCAAAATTAAGGAGTTCACCATCGATATCGACCTGACTGTACAGAAGGAGTTCGGCGGTATCGTGCTCGAGTGGGACAAGGAAATGTATCCGCACGGTTTCTCGATTCTGGCATCAAACGACCTTAAACAGTGGAATACACTTTCCAAAAACAAAGGGAAAGGGGGCAGAACATACATTGTAACTCCCGAAGCCCAATACAGGTACATCAAAATTGTTGTGGATAACAAGAAGAAATATGAATCATATCTGAAAGAGGTGGAATTTAAAGACCTGAGCTTTGCTGACAACAACAATAATCTTTACTACTCGATCGCTGCATCAAGTCCAAAGGGCCGGTTCCCGCGGTATACCCTGAAACAACAAAATTACTTCACCGTTACAGGTGTCTCGGGAGATGTGAAGGAGGGACTCCTCAGCGAAGACGGAATGCTCGAGACCGATAAACAGGCTTTCTCAGTGGAGCCGTTCCTTTACCTCGATGGCAAATTCTATTCATGGTATGATGTCAAAATTTCCCATTCGCTCGTGGATAACTATATACCGGTTCCTTCGGTGATCTGGGAGGGAGATAATTTTGATTTGAAAATAACTTCCTTTGCCTCGGGTGAGGTTGAAAATTCTGTACTCTACTCTGAATATTCAGTAACAAACAAAACCGGGAAGGAAATCAGCGGCTCATTCTTCCTCGCACTTCGACCTTTTCAGGTTAATCCTCCATGGCAGGACCTTAATTTCTACGGCGGTACCGCCAAAATTGAGTCCATTGACCTGAAAAAGGGATATACCCTTGTGAATGGTAAAACAGCCGTGATTCCTTTGGGCATAACCGGGAATTTTGGAGCCCTCACTTTTGACGAAGGAGACATTTCGGACTTCATCTCGGAGAACAAACTCCCCGATTCAAAAAGAGTTACCGATAAAACGGGACTTGGTTCAGGTGCCTGGTCGTTTAATCTGAAGCTGAAACCCGGAGAGACCCGGCGGTTTACATTCGCCATACCTCAGTATAAAAAAACGAGTCCTGAAACTCTGGTTAAACTCTCTTCAAAAAATGACATCTTCAAAACCGAGTTTTTGAATACAAAGGAATTCTGGCAAAAGAAACTCGGACATATCTCATGGAAGGTTCCGAAAGAGCTTGAAACTGTTTTCAACACAGTTAAAACCAACATCGGCTACATCCTTATTAACCGGGATAATGTCGGTATCCAGCCCGGTTCCCGCTCATACGAAAGATCATGGATAAGGGACGGAGCCCTGACTTCGGCTGCACTTCTGAGGATGGGATTAAAGATGGAAGTTAAACAGTTCGCCGAGTGGTATTCAAAATATCTCTATCCCAACGGAATGGTACCCTGCGTAGTAGATAAAAGAGGTCCTGACCCTGTACCCGAGAACGACAGTAACGGCGAATTTATTTATCTGATCTATCAATATTACAGGTACACAGGCGACAAGGATTTTATAAAAAACCTCTTCCCTAAGGTTGAAAATGCGGTTGGTTTCATCCGTCACATGATAGCCCAAAGAAGTACGGATCACTTCAAAAACAATCCGAACGACTCAATCAGGTCGCTGTACGGACTGGTTCCTGAATCGATCAGTCACGAAGGCTACTCCGATAAACCAATGCATTCATACTGGGATAACTTCTTCATACTTCTTGGACTTAAAGACGCAGTCACGATGGCAATACTGATTGGAAGGAACGACCTCGCCGCTTCCTGGTCAGCTACAAGAGACTCTTTCGAGACAAATCTCTACAATTCAATAAAGCTTGCCATCAAAAGAACGGGTATTGATTACATCCCCGGATGTGCCGAAAAAGGTGACTTCGATGCAACTTCCACTACCATCGCCGTCTATCCGGGAGGGGAAATCCACAACCTGCCACAACCGTATCTCGATAACACCTTCAAGAAATACTACAAATTTTTCACAGACAGGCGCGACGGAAAGTTAAAGTGGAATGAGTATACTCCGTATGAGATGAGGACAATCGGCACTTTTAATTTTTCGGGGCAAACCGACATCGTTTGGGAACTGATTCAATTCTTTATGAAAGATCAAAGACCACAGGGCTGGAATCACTGGGCTGAAGTGGTTACGAATGATTACAGATATGCCAGATTCGTCGGAGATATGCCACACACCTGGTGCGGTTCAGATTTTATCAATGCAATCAGGGCAATGGTAGTCCACGAAAGAGAATCTGATAACTCACTTCTTGTTGCTCCCGGTTTCCCGAACGCCTGGTATGAATTTGAAGAGGGTTTTAGATTTGAAAATCTCCCCACCTATTACGGGGAATTAAACTTTGAAATTGTAAAAAAAGGACTTGAAGCCACAATAAATATTACAGGTGACATCAAAATTCCCGAAGGGGGCATCAGATATGTGATTCCTCCGAAATTCCGGAAAGAAAGAATCGAACTGAACGATAAACACATCGAACCCGGCCTCGATGGTGAAGTGGTAATTAAGTCCCTTCCCGCAAAAGTGGAATTGATCTATTGGAAGTGAAATTCAGCCATGTTTTGCTAAAGGAATCTCCCGACTTAACATGCTCTTTTTTATAATAGATTTCTTTTTTAAATTTCGGAATGAGTATGTTGCAAATTTTAGAAAGAAATTTAGTTGGGCAATTATTTCAATGTTTTACGGAATCATCATTTCGATGTATTACATGGACAACAAACAACATCACATGCCGCACATTCATGTCACTTTTCAAGGTGATGAAGTTGTGTTAGGAATCCCCAACGGAGAAATACTTGGCGGATCGATTCCACCTAACAAACTCAAATTGGTTATTGCATGGATTGAAATACACAGAGATGAACTGCTTGCAAATTGGCAATTAGCAAGTTGTGGTGAGTCTGTATTTAAAATCGAACCGCTTAAATAGAATTGATACAATATGAATCCAAGAGTTGCGTCAGTAAAGACTTTGGAGGGTTACAAGCTCCTCCTGACATTCACAAATGGTGAACAACGGATATTCGATATGACTCCCTATCTGGAGATTGGAATTTTCAGAGAACTAAAAGAAATTTCAAACTTCCGAACAGCAAAAGTGGTTCTCGGTACGGTTCAGTGGAATAACGAACAAGACCTTTGTCCTGACACTTTTTATTTGGAAAGCGTCCCGATGGATAATGTCAGTTTAGTTATGTGATTAAATCTTTATCCAAAATTTACTCCCAAGTGTACCAGTACCCTGTACACTGCCAGACCAATTAGTGCGTATATTGCAATTTTTACCACCAGCTTTACCATTCCCGCCAGACTCTTCAAGACAAAAAGTCCAATGAACACGGCGGCAATTATTAAAATCAAATCCATATTAAATTTTATTCCTTCCGTTGCAGAGGTCGATCAAAAGTGATTAACCCGTAAAAATTCAAAAATTCTTTTTCAAATTTAATCAATTGAACCCCTAAATTCGTATGTTACGAATAACATTTACGAAAAATTAAGGCTCCAGAAATGTTGCAGCATCTCTTTTTTACCATTGTTATTTTATTTCTGCTGTGCGGTTCCCTGTCGGCACAAACACCCCACCCAAAAGCGATAGACATCCCGTCAGACCTTGCAGCAAAAATGAAAACAGACCCGAAACAAATCATCCCTGAATTTGTAAAACATGTCACCTCGGGCATCACCTCCGATGAAGAAAAAATACGAGTCCTCCACGACTGGACAGCTTTGAACATCAGATATGATGTGGAAGGATATTTCGGTAATGGCAAGATTGTCTATGATACATACGATGTGATTAAAACGGGGCAATCTGTCTGTGAGGGATACTGCAATGTCCTCGAGTTGCTCCTTACCACTGCGGGAGTTGAGAATAAAAAGATCCCCGGCTATGCCAGAGGTTACGGCTTCAATCTTTTCGCAGAAGGTGAGAAATTTGAGAACAATCACTCCTGGACGGCTGTAAAACTCAACGGGAAATGGCAGCTTATCGATGTGACCTGGAACTCCGGGTTCATAGACGGCATAAATTTTGTTCCCCATTACACACTCGGTTACTACCTTTTATCTCCCGAAAAATTCATCCATACTCACTTTCCCGAAACGCCCGAATGGCAACTCATCTCAAAACCGGTTTCGTTTGAACAGTTTATTGACATGCCATATCTTACAGAAAGATTTTTTGCACTGGGATTCGATCTTGTCACCAAGCCGGCAAGAAGGTACGATTGCGGGGAAAGTTTTAAACTCGATTTCATTGCTGCCGAAGACGCCCTTTTTATGGCATCGTTGTATGACTCCGAGGGAAACAGTATCGATCGTTCCACCCTCGCACAAAGAACAGGAGAAAAAGGGACAATTCAAATGATTTTCCCAAAACCCGGCAAATACAAATTAACACTTTTTGCAAAACATAAAGGGGAAAAAGGAAACTATTTTGGCGTCGCTGAATTCGCCTTCAACGCATCAGCAGGTAAAACGGGTGAGTTCCCCATTCTATTTAAAAAATTTGTGGAAAACGGTTGTCGTCTGGTGACACCACTGACAAGTCCTTTTGGGGCGGGAGCGGATGGAATGGTTAATTTTGAGTTTTTTGTCCCGGGTGATGAAGCCGGAGTTGAAAGCGGTGAGGAACTGACCATGCTCACAAAAAACTCTTCGGGTAACTTTGCCGGCAAAGTAAAAGTGGCAGGATTCCCCGTTCGCATTTTGATGAAAGTTGGAAATATGCTCCAGTATGTGTGCAGTTGGGAAGCCAAATAGATTTTTGTAAGCTCATTTTTCCTTAAATTACGCCCTTTCAATTCTGGAATCTTGATGGAAAAATTTTTACGGTTTAATGATAAAATTCAGGAGGCTGCAGGAGGAATCTCTGCATTTCTCTCCGTTTTGCTTGTCCTCCTCGTCTCAATTGATGTGATTGCAAGATATCTGTTTAATTCAGGAAGTGTTGCTGCACAGGAACTTGAGTGGCATATTTTTGCGCTCATATTTATCCTCGCCGCCGGCTACACTCTGAAACATGATGAGCATGTTAAAATCGATGTACTATACTCCCGATTTTCTCCAAAAAAGCAGGCTCTCGTTAATATCCTCGGTGTCATATTCCTTCTGATTCCGTTCTGTCTTTTTGTCATCTGGTTTTCAATCGACTTTTTCCTCGTCTCAGTTGAAATCAATGAAGCTTCTTCTGATCCGGGTGGACTTCCCGCCCGTTATATTCTAAAACTTTTTATCCCGATCGGATTTGTCCTTCTCCTGATGCAGGG
The DNA here is from genome assembly GCA_020161395.1 of Bacteroidota bacterium. Taxonomy (NCBI): domain Bacteria; kingdom Pseudomonadati; phylum Bacteroidota; species Bacteroidota bacterium. Next base: position 156,951 of record JAIUOE010000007.1, on the reverse strand, counting down.
TATCTCGTTTTTGCATGCATCTGTTATTGAATACAAACAAAACTCCGGGGATAAATAATGGAAGAGCTCGTACCGTTTATATTTTTTGCTGTAATCATTGTTTCCCTGTTGATGGGGTTTCCGGTAGCGTTCACACTCGGAGGCGTCTCGGTTTTGTTCGGTACATTAATGCTCGGACCTGAATTTCTTTCGATTCTCCCTCTCAGAGTTTATGGAATAATGTCAAACTTTGTCCTTTTGGCAGTCCCTCTATTTATTTTCATGGGGGTAATGTTTGAGAGATCGGGAATTGCCGAGGAGTTGCTCGAAACGATGGCTCTGGTATTCGGGAAATTGAGAGGCGGACTTGCAATCGGTGTCCTCCTGGTTGGCGCCCTCCTCGGAGCTTCAACGGGAATTGTCGGTGCAACGGTAGTAACCATGGGAATACTCTCCCTCCCCGTAATGATAAAAAGGAACTGTTCTGTTTCCGACTCTGCCGGAATTATAGCAGCTTCAGGCACTCTCGGGCAGATCATTCCACCGAGTATCATCCTTATTCTTTTGGGGAGTGTAACCAATGTACCTGTCGGGAATCTCTTTATGGCTGCGGTAATTCCGGGACTTTTGCTCACAGGGTTGTATTTTATCTGGATTCTCTCACTCAATTTTTTCAAACCGTCTGCTTTTCCCCCAATGTCCGATGAGGAACTTGCCGATTTCAGACAGGGCAGGATTAAAAAATTCCTCTCTGCCATCTTTCTTCCGGGGATACTGATTCTTCTCGTTCTCGGTTCAATATTTTTTGGAATTGCATCACCTACAGAAGCAGCGGGTGTGGGTGCCATCGGTGCCACCGTTCTGGCAGCACTTCGAAAGAAACTGAATAAAGAAAATGTTCTTTATGTTGCAAAAAAAACTGTGACAATTACTACAATGGCACTTATAATTCTCGTGGGTGCAACTGCATTCAGTCTTGTTTTCAGGGAACTGGAAGGTGATGTGGTGCTTACCGAGATGATAATGGCGTCTGAAATTTCGCCTCAGATTTTCCTGCTTTTGGTGATGCTGATAATCTTTCTGGCGGGGTTCCTGATCGATTTCATCGAAATTATTTTTATAGTCGTCCCGATAGTCGATCCAATTTTCAGACATTTTGGAATGGATATGCTGTGGATCTCAATTCTGATTGCTCTGAATCTCCAAACTTCGTTTCTGACTCCTCCGTTTGGCTTCTCACTTTTCTATCTTAAAGGTGTGGCTCCAAAGGAGGTAAGAACCCTGGATATTTACAAGGGAGTAATCCCCTATATCATTATTCAATTGGTTGCCCTCGCTCTTGTCGCGGCTTTCCCCGGGATCATACGATTAATTTAAAGTGTTTTTAATTCATCCGCTATTCAATATTATTGCATTATTGGATTATTGCATTATTGGATTATTGGATTATTGGATTATTGCATTATTGGATTATTGGATTACAAAAACAGGTTCCCATCCTTGTTCTTGGAAACATAGGAGTCCGGATCGAAAGGTTCGATGTGGCAGAGCACATCTGAAACGCTCGGAAACACTTCCTTTATCCGGTCTTTTACCTGATGTGCAATCTTATGCCCCTCGTGTACTGACAGATTACCGTTCACGATAACATGCATGTCAATGTAATATTCGAAACCCATCTTTCTAATATGGCATTTCTCGATATCTTCAACCCCCTCCACTTCCATAGCACAAATTTTAATCTTTTCCTTGAACTCTGCAGGTGGTGCAGTATCAAGAATTTCGCGAAGTGCCGGCATAAAAAGGGAGATGGCATTATAAATGATGATAAATGATGCAAAAAGGGCTGCATAGTCATCAGCTTCCTCATAACCCTCCCCACCTATAAGGGCGATCGCTATTCCGATAAATGCCGCAGCCGAAGTAATCGCGTCACTTCTGTGATGCCATGCATCATTCTTCACTGCGGTGCTGCCAAGTCCCTCACCGACTACAATAATTTTTCGAAACAGAACCTCCTTCACAAATATAACCCCGATTAATACCAAAAGTGTATATGACTCAGGGGCGTGATGCGGGGTAATTATTTCATGGAGACTTTGCACTATAATCACAACCGCAGCCGCAACAAGCATCAGTGAAACAAACATCCCAGCTAACGGCTCGGCTTTCCCGTGACCGTAGGGATGATCCTCATCTTTGGGACGGGATGCGTATTTCAGACCGGCGAGCACTATTGTGGATGTAAAAATATCCGATAACGATTCTATTGCATCAGCAACGAGTGCGTAGGAATTTCCCAGAATTCCGGCTGCTCCTTTGGTAATTACGAGCACAAAGGAAACGGAAATCCCGATGAAGGTTGTCTTCATTCCTTTATCGGAAGAGCGTTCTGCATAACTTTTCGGTTTGATGGTCAACCCTTCTTTTCTATCAGTACTACTTTATAAATTTTAATTTCATCTATCTTGAAAACCATGGGTTGAATTGACTGATTATAAGAACTCAACATGGCAATCCCGGGCAGATTTTCATTTTCATTGTATATCTTTAATGCCCCCTTTGTTTTATCATACAGGGCAACTACCAGATCCCCCGGCTTCACTTTTCCGTACATGCTCACAAGAACATAATCACCCGGATTTACCAGAGGCATCATACTGTAACCAAACTCTTCATCAACTTTAAGGTAGAAGTGTGTGTCGGGATCATACTCAAGATCACGGAACTCATTCAGATCGCTCCAGTCCTGAATTTCGGCTTTCCCTGCCGGTACAGTTCCCATCACCGGATACACCCGCTCTTTTCTGTCACCCGTATTCTTTCGGGCTCTTGTTTCACCTTCGGGTCTGCCGGTAAGGAGCCATTCGATGTCGCACCCCATCTCTGAAAGCTTTATCAAAAGCTCTGATCCGGGAGTGATCTTCCCGGAGAGGTATGAATTTAGCGTTTGGGGCAACATATCAAGCGACTTTGCAAACTCTGTTAACCTGTCGGTTTTCGAATAAGCGAATTCTCTTAATCTTGATGCTATTAAAGATTTTTCTCTCATTTTTTCAATTTAAACTTGACTTGTATAAGCTATTTATCTTAGTTTGGTGCTGCTATAAGTTAATAATTTTATTTTTTGTAAGATTAACATCTTAAATGTACAACATTTTCTTAATATATCAAAAAACAAATTGATGAAAGAGAGGATAAAATGGAAGCTTTGCCTGAAATGAATTTTGAGGAATTGAGAAATCACGGACTGATCGACGAGTCAGGGTACAGAAATTTCCTGATAAAACGAAAGTTCGATGAACTCAAAAATCAGGGGCTGAAGACCAGCATAATAAAAGAGATTCTGGCGGATGAATTTGCCCTTTCCCCCGAGTCAATACATGGTATCTATTACAGAAAAAAGGAGAAATACAGGTTTGTAAATTGAGGCATAAATAAAAGAGGCTGCCTTTGCCGGGCAGCCTCAATGCGACCAATTAATTAGTTTGGAACTAAACTTTTTTCACTTCTATCTTCTTTACCGGACGGGATTCTTTCTCCGAAGAGGTTTTTCCTTTTTCACCTGTTACAGGACATTCGGATTTTTCTCCGGAATAGGGACATTCACCCTTCATACCCGTGTAAGGGCATTCGGATTTTCCCGAATCCTTTTTCTCCCCTGTTTGTGCCCCCTTTTTTCCGGTGTATGGACAAACCGCAGTTTTTTCACCGTTAAGGTAAGGACACTCCTGCTTCTTCAGCTCTTTTTTTGGATCACCATTATTGCCTGCAAGTGTCGTGTGTCCACTCCAGGAAAATCCAAACATAAAAGCCGCAACAAACGATGCATATACGAACAATCTCATTTTAACCTCCGGGATTTATTATTACAAACTGTTATTATTAATTACAAGTTCCGGAAATGTTTAAAGTTCAGAAATATTTATTTAATTTTGATCTTTACTTCTCAATCTTTACGAACAGCACTTGGACGACCTTCTCAAATATTCTCTTCTTCTTGTAACCGGATTTTTTACCGGGATTTTGAACATTATGGCAGGAGGGGGATCGATTCTAACTCTACCCGCATTGATTTACATTGGACTGGATCCGAATCTTGCAAATGGAACAAACCGCATCTTCATCCTTATGCAGAATCTGACGGCAGTGGTTGCCTTCTCCAATGAGAAGATGAGTTACTTCAAGGAATCGTTCAGACTGGCGATTTTCACCATACCGGGTGCAGTAATAGGTGCCTTGGCTGCAGTAAGGATAGAGGGGGATGTATTTGTAAAAATACTCGGTATTGTCACCATTGTTCTTTCGTTGTTAATGTTTATACCGGTAAAAACCGGCGAGGATGCAAACCCTGTAAAAACAAAAGCCTTGCTCTACCCCCTCCTGTTTGCGATTGGCTTTTACGGAGGTTTTATTCAGGCGGGAACGGGAATATTTATAATGTTTATTCTAAGGAGTTTTCTAAAAATAGACCTCGTTAAGGTAAATGTTCACAAGGTTTTTATAGCTTTTATTTTTACCATTCCCGCTTTTTTTATCTTTGTTTATCACGGACAGATTGACTGGATTGCGGGCTTCATTCTGGGTATTGGTTCCATTTTCGGAGCGTGGTTCTCAGCAAAAACAGTCCTCAAACTTGGTGAAAAAGTCGTCAAAATTGTCCTTCTAATTTCCAGTTTTCTCATTGCCTTAGACCTGTTGGATGTTATTTAATATGAAAAAAACAGTTTTACTTTTTATCTTTTTATTATTTACCGTACCCGTTTTTTCACAAATTGAAAACATCAATATTGATGACGGCGTATATGCCTTTTTGAAAAAAATGAAAGTAAAAGGAATTATCGAAAGCATACATGATGATGTTCCAAATATGTCGTATGCAGAAGTTACAGGCTATCTTGAAGAAATAAAAAGGCAGGAAGACAAACTTACCCGCACTGAGAGAAAGAAACTCGAACGCTACCTCGAGAATGTCTCCGGCATTACAAAAGGGGAAAATGTTACCAATCTGCTTGGGGGTGAGAGTTTCGGTCAAAATATTGAAAACATCGTATCGCAAAAAGTTAAATATCTTTACGCCTATGCTGACAGTTTTGTTACGGCTTACGCAGAGGGAATCGGATCGTTGCAGTACGGGCACCGTCTAAAACCGAATGTGAACAACGCTGCCATCTACGACATGGGTTTTCGTGTTCAGGGAACCGTAGCAAAAAATTTCGGATACATGCTTTATGTGGTGAAAGGACTCGCAACCGGCAACAGGGAATTCGCCCTTGAAGTGGACCCACGACTCGCGTATAATTTCAAGTTCGTCGAAAATATCGAGTTTGCCCCCAGTTATGATTATACAGACGGCTACTTGAAATGGAGCACCAACCCGGTAAAGGGGATGGAAATGCTGGCTCAGATCGGGAGGGAAAAAACCAGATTCGCTTTTGGATACGGCAGCAATCTTGTTCTCTCCGGAGATCATGCAAATCTGGACTTCTTCAAATTTCAATTTAAGTATGGACCTGTAAGATACACTTCCTACCAGGCTTCCACTGTCGGCAGATTCCAGATTATCAGAGACGACAACTATACAAAGTATATCGCAGCCAATAAATTTCAACTCCACCTCCCCAATCTCTTCGATCTTTCAATCGGTGAGGCAATAGTTTATTCGGGCAGGGGTGTCGATCTTACCTACCTGAATCCTTTGATATTTTATAAATTTGCTGAGATGTCGTTGCAGGACAGGGATAACGGAACACTTTTCTTCGATTTTCAGTCCGATTTTATCCCCAATCTTGAACTGCAGGCATCCTTCTTCCTCGATGAAAACATTCTCATGCAGCTTGCCGATCTCGAAAGGTTTTCAAACAAAACTGCTTATCAACTCGGTGCCTATTGGTATACCCCTGTCCCCGACCTTGTGCTGATTGCTGAATATACCAGAATAAGACCTTATGTCTACACTCATGCAAATCCAAAAAACACCTACACTTCGTGGGATTCCCCTCTCGGGCATCCTATCGGACCCAATGCTGATCAAATTCTCTTCAAAGCAGATTATGCCCTCAACTTCATTACGAACATCTATGCCTCCTACAGTTACACCCGCAAAGGCTGGAACATTTATGACGAAAACGGCAATCTGGCTTATAATGCCGGGGGGAATCTTTTCGAACCTCACAGACCGGAATTCGACTCCGATCATGTTAAATTCCTGTCAGGTGATTTGTACAACTATAACAATTTTGAGGTGGGTGTTTCATGGGAAGCCTTTCGTGATCTTACCTTTTATCTCTCACTGAAACACAATTCAGCGAAACAGGTTTCCACTGGTAATACAACGGAAGTCACATGGATAAACTTTAAATTCACTATTGAGTATTAAAACCGCATCAATGGTCGGCTTTTAATCGATTTTTTAGTATCTTTAAGCATTACATTTGTAATTTTGCGTTAAGACGCATTTTAATCATTTTTATATTCAATCGTAATACGGGATCTATGCGAATAAGAATATCGGTTCATTTTGAACCAAAAAAATTGTCTGTAAATTATAACTACGGAATTTCAACTGCCATAAGGCGGTTGCTAAGGATAGGTACGCCCAAATTTGCCGAATTTTTGAAGGATAACGATTACAAAATCGATCCAAAGAAATTTGACCTTTTCACTTTCTCCCTAAGATTCGAGAAAATGAAGATGTCGGGTCCAATGATACAGTTGCTTTCTCCTAAAGCCTACATTCATGTCTCTTTCCCCATTCTTCACGAATTCCTCGATTTCGACCAGCTCGACCAGTCGGTTAAACACGAGTTGAAAATCAAAATCGCAGGTGAGGATGTGGAAGTGAGGGGAGCAAAACTCGATTTTATTCCTGAATCCTCCTTCTCTTCCGAGATGAGGTTCATTTTTCTTTCTCCACTGGTTCAATCAACATTCAGATTTATTAACCAGAAAGAAAGAATTTATTTCCTGAGACCTGAAGACAAGCATGAACTCGATGCCCTGCTCAGGGATAATCTTATCGACAAATATAAGGCTATCTCGAAAAACTACGGTTACCAGGCAGGACCTCTTCACATTTTTTGGGATCAGGAATACGCCAGCAAGCATGAGCGGATAACCAAAAAGATTTCTGTTGAGAATCCGAAAGCAAAACCGATGGATTTGATCGGCATCCTCTCACCATGCACCATCATAGGTGATCCAAATCTTATTAAGACCGGATTTATTGCAGGATTTGGTGAAAAAACATACCTGGGAATGGGTATGGCAGAACACCTCTACGAGACTTCCTACTCCGATTCTATCTGATACAACTCGCCAAGGGTTTTCCCTTGTGCCTGGTCAAAAAGAAGCTCTATAGCCACCTGTTTGTAAATACCGGACAGTTTGATGTGGAGCTTCTTTTTATTTGTAAGGACGGCTGAAATGTCACCCCAGAGCTCTTTATAAAATTTGGTACCCCTCTTGTCGGAATCAGCTTTTTTATAGTCTGCGAGCACTTCCTCTTCAAGTTTGTTACCCTCCTTTATTTCCATAAACCGGGGGTCTGAATCTTTTTCACCATCAAGAATGAGTGCTCCGTAGCTGTTTTCACCCGGATATTCGCCGCTGTTTGTCTCACCTCTAAGTATAACTATCGTGACCTCATCCTTTGCAAGAGTCTTCAGGTACTCTTTCCATTCAAATGAAAATTTGAGATACGACTTTGCGAACACTGAATCTGAAGCAAGTCGCGAGGCAGTCGAGGTTACTGCATTATAAACCGTTTCCAGATTTTCGTTCCACGCTGCAAGATCCTTCTTCGGAAGGAGTTTTAGATTGCAGTAGTACTCGGCATGACGAAGCCAAAAAACATAATCGCTCTCCTCTTCTGTAAGATACTTTCCATCAAGCTGTTTTTTTGAGAACCAGTACTTTCCCGGATTCAGCATTGAGAGTATAAGATAATTATTAAAAGCCAGATGACGGATTTCGTCATTTGAAGCCATTTTTTTCATAAAAATTGAATTGTAGAGACCAAACGCCTCCTCAGCATCTTTCTCAACGAGCTGAATGTCGGGTATCGGAAGTGCCGGGTAAAGTACTTGCCGGATATCCAGACATCTGCCGAAAATCTCAGCCAGCATTATCGAAGATTCTTCAAATCGATCCTGTTTGAAAAAAACTTTAGCGAGATGGAGAGCTGATTTGTTGATGTCAGGGTGTAGACTGTCGAGCAACTCCTTGCGACCGTTATATACTTCAATTCCGAGCTCCTCAGCCTTGATCAGATCACCCTGTTTCAATTTGAGGGTTGCATAATCTCCGAGGAAATCGAAAAAAACCAGACTCTTTTTCGTATATCTTGGTTCAATTATACTTAAAGCATTAAACAAAAGAGAGTCTGCGATTCTGAGCTCCCCTTTTTGTATATAAAGGTTGGCAAGTTGTCGGAGAGCACCGAGAAAGAGAGGATGAATTGTACCAATCTTGTATGTGAGAATCGAAAGTCCCAGCTTGTAAAGTGAGTCAGCGGTATGATAATCACCCGTAAGCTGATAAACATCGGCAAGATAAACCTGATTTACTGCATATTGTGCATTGTCTTTTCCGAGGGTTTTCTCTCTAATCTTCAAAGCACTCCCAAGGTAATTGAATGCCTTGCCGATATCCTGAAGGAAGTAGCTGATTCTGCCAAGATTTGCTAGATTTGAGGCATAAATTTCACTGTTTTCCCCGACAATCCCCTTGTCAATATTTGCTGCAAGCTGATAGTATTCAAAAGCCTTCACATAGTCTTTTCTGGTTTTATAGAGATCTGCCAGATTGATCAAGGTTGTTGAGTATGAAAAGTTGGAAGTCCCCACAGCTTTTTCTTTTATTTTCAGGGTCTTTTGGAATGTCCGCTCCGCATCAAGGTAACGCAGTCTCTTTTGATAGACCATCGCCAGATTGTTTAACGCCTTTGCATATGAGGTGTCGCTGTTCCCGAATTCCTTTTCAGCCTGCACTGCTGCCTGTTCGGCAAACACGAGGGCTATGCCATAATTTCCTTGTGAGAAGAAATTTTGCACTTTTATTGCGAGTTCTTTGTAGGTCTGTGAATAAACTGCGAATGAAAAAAGAAGAAAAAACAGGAAAATTGATCGTCTCATTGGTACCATTGTTTACAAAAAAATAAAAAAACTGACCCTAAATTTAATACTTATGCGTCAACCGTTACACCTCTTATTTTTCCTTCATTTGGAAAGAGCCGTCCCAGTCAGAAGGAACTTCATTTTCAGTGAAATACTTTATTCTTTTCAGAAACTCTTTTGATGCAGCATCACCGGGTTTCAAATCAAGACACTCTCTAAACAGAGCTGCAGCACTTTCAAACTGTTGTGCAAAGTAGTTCCCCAGCGCTTCCTCAAATTTTAGAAAATAAACACTCTCTTTTTCGTAAACTTCATCGGAAATTACTTCAAAAACTTTCACTGCTTTGTTTTTCCCTTTCACTTTTATGAAATCGAGAGCCCTGGTTTTTATTCCCGCTGTTTTAATCTGATCATAAACCGTCTCAGAGATCATAATGTTGCAACCGTAAACTTTTCCCGCACCTTCCAGTCTGGAAGCAAGGTTCACCGTATCCCCAACGACAGTATAATCAAAAACCTGCTGCGAACCCATGTTCCCGAGAATCACGCCACCGGTGTTAATCCCGACTCTCATTCGTATCTCAGGATGTCCTTTTTCTTTCCAGATTCTGTTGAGATCATCACACCGTCTTTGCATTTGAAGAGCCGAGTTCACAGCCGCCAGGGCATGCCCGTCAAATGCAAGTGGAGCTCCAAATTCAGCCATTATAGCATCACCAATATACTTGTCTATTATCCCTCCGTTGGTCGTCACAATAGAGGTCATCTCTGTAAAATACTCGTTCAGCAGTTTTACCAGCTCCTGAGGTTTAATCGTCTCGGAAATTGTCGTAAAACCTGCGATGTCGGAAAAAAGTACCGTCAATTCCCTTTCCTCACCACCAAGAGCAAGACTCTCCCTGTTTTCGATCAACCTGTCCACGACCGAGGGAGAAAGATACCTGGAAAACGCCGATTTAATGAACGACTGCTCCTTTGCTGATGTATATTGGATTGTCAGCAGCAACGACAGATACCCCAGCACTGTAAATGCCTGAAATGTAACAACCGGGAAGAGGATCCGCTCGGCTATCATTAAATAGGCAAAAGGCAAGGAGAGAAGCAATGCAGCGATAAAAAAGAAGTGGAGGAATATACCGTTTTTTAGAGTACTCATAACTGTCATCAAAACAGTAACACCAGTTATCACGAGAAGAAAAGTAAAAATTCCAAACGACCTGAAAAAACTGTCTGTCATAAGTGCGTTCATGATCGCGGCATGGATCACAACCAGTGGTGCAGCAATATCGAGAGTGGTGGGTCCCGTATCTGAAATTCCCGTCGATACATCTCCCACAAAGACGACATTTCCTTCAAAAAAGGCAGTCAGTTCATCCGTCAATTCGGGGTTCTCTGCTCTCCCGGTGAAATTCTTTATCTCCATCTTCCTTTTATCATCCTGCCATTTCGAAGGGTAGGGAATAAAAGTCTGACCATGCTTATCAATCGGTATAACCACATCTTTTTCAAGTTTGCTCTCCTTTAGCGCCGGAATGGTGATGCTCTCCCCCCATTTCACATAGATGCTGTCAGGGGTTATATCATACATCTTAAGAAACATCGCCAGGGTTGAAGTCGGTAAATAACCGCTGTCAACTTTTATGAGCATGGGATAAAATCTGTATACCCCGTCCGATTCCGAGACTGCTGTGATATGACCGGAAGTGGAGGTAACTCCTGCGAAAATATCCGCCTGATAAAGGCCTCTTCCTGCTATGAAAGGCTGTCCTTCCCCCGATTCCCTTGGATGGATCAAAAACTCATTTACAAGCCGGTTATAGTAAACACCTTCCTTGTCCATCCCTCCCTTATTCTCGAACGATACAGAGAGTCCTGCGGGAAGACAGATATTACCCGCACTTCTTAATGATTCAGCAAAAATGGAATCGGCAACCGGAGAGGATGGTCTCGCAAACAGTATATCAAACATTACAGCTTCAGGTGAGTACGACGACAGATCATCGATTGCCTTTGCCAGAAATTTTCTGTCAAGCTGATTGGATTTCAACCAGTCATAGGTCTGATCATTTATAGTCAGGAATACCACCCTGTTGCTTGCAGCAGGCGTTGCTCCATTTTTATATGCGAACGAGTAGATTACATCGGTTGCCTTGTGGTCATAGGAATTCCCGCTTACATTAAACAACAGTTGAGTGATAACCTGAAGAAGTATGACAATCAATCCTGCAGTTAAAATGGTTTTTATCGAATATCTGCTTCTGAATCGCAACTTGACGCCTTTCAAATGTGCTGAAGTAACTTCTCAAAGATGCGCAATTATTGGGAATTTATCAAGTTTTCCAAAAATATTTTTTTGTTTTGTCATTTTATCTGTCATTTTGTCATTGTGTGCCATTTTTTCAGACAGTTAATGTCATTTTGTCTGTCATTTTGTCAAGACAATTTAATATTCCAAATACAAAACAGTGAAATTCGATTGATTTTCAGTTTGGCACGCTATTTGTATAATAACAGCCAAAGAGTTCAACAATCATTCAGAAATTAAACAAAGGAGCAAAAACAATGAGAACTTTAGTTTATAATCCGGTAAAAGAAATGTTAAGAATGAGCAACGAGATTGCTGATTCACTCGAGAGGGAATTCAAGTCATCATTTTCGATGCCGGCTGTTTTCAGTCCCAGAGCAGACATAATTGAAAAAGATGGTGTTGTCACCATTCACCTTGAATTGCCGGGATTGAAAAAAGAGGATATTAAGCTTTCGGTTGTAGAGAATACAATTACTGTCGAGGGTGAGAAAAACTTGACTGCGGATGAGAATACACGCTACTATATCAGCGAAAGAATTGCAGGATCGTTCAAACGCAGTTTCAAGATGCCGTTCGAAGTCGACAGAAACAGCATCGAAGCTTCCTTCAAAGATGGTATTCTTTCTATCTCCCTTAAAAAAGCAGATAAAGAACCCGATACAAACAAAAGCATTGAAATAAAATAAAGAGAAAGGAGAATTGTCATGTCAAACGAAATTAAAAAGACAGATAACAACGAGGCAATGGTAAGCCTGACCGAGGATACCTGGAAAGAAGCCTTCGATAAGGAAAACTGGGTACTCCCCGAGGTCAATCTCCTCGAAGATGATGAAGCTTTCTTCGTATATGCTTCAATGCCCGGCGTGAAAAAAGATGATGTCCGCATCAAACTTGAAAACGGAAATCTCGTTCTGATGGGAAGAATCGACAGAAGTAAACAGGAGGGCAAGAAAATATTGCTGAAGGAGATCAACACCGGCAACTTCTACCGCAAGTTCAAGGTAGCTGACTCAATCGATACCGAAAGTGTTGATGCCTCATTCCAGGACGGGCAACTGGTTCTCCGCCTCGCAAAACACGAGAGAATAAAACCAAAGACCATCGAAATAAAATAAGAACCTCAGAGATTCAGAACAACAGAACCTCAGTAAGCTATCTTTACTGAGGTTCTCGTTCTCTGAAGTTCCGGAGTTCTATTTAAGTAGAAGCATTTTCCTGCTGATCACACCGAAACCGGTGGAAAGCCTGTAGATGTAGACCCCGCCGGGTAAATCTGTTGCATCAAATCTGTAGTTGTAGGTTCCACCATCCATTTCACTATTAATCAACGAAGCGACCTTTTCACCGAGTACGGAATATACATCAAGTGTAACAGTACTTTTTGAGGGGAGGCTAAACTTTATGACAGTTCCGGGATTGAAGGGATTCGGATAATTTTGTGCAAGTCCGTATTCTGCAGGCAGTCCGCTTGATTCGGGCTCAATTCCTACCGGGATATATCTGGCATACTGCAGGTCATCGAAATATAAAGTTCCAAGTATCTTGCCACCCGGTGTTCTTGTAATCTGATAACTGTCGAAACCAAGAGGTGCTTCAAGCTGACCGTTACCAATCCAGCTTCCGATTGTGTCTCTTTGAAGATCCCACTGTACGAGTTTCCAGCCGAACCAGTCAACCGTAATCCATTTCCCGACTTCGTGGCCGCCCGTTCCGGCATCATTCACACAGAATCGGAATTTGTTTCCACTTCCGTCTCCGAAAATATAAGTTTCGAGATAGTAATCATTGACACCAAAAGTTGGCGAAGTGGCTCCAAAATATTCTCTGATCAGCCACTCATTTGCAGTTACATCCCAGCCATAAGTAAGCTTCATCGATTTTGCGCTGGATGAACCGTGATTGATTATCACACCATCAGAATATATGTTGGTGGTATCTGTAAGTATTCCCGTCGTGGTTCCAGACTGCTGTGGTACCCACCAGTTGGCAATTCCCGATTCGAAAGCATCAATGGTGGTATAAGTCGGAGTGGCATAATTACCGCGCGTAAAAAGGAACTCATAAGCCTGAGTTGTAGGGTTTCCACTCATGTCTTCCACACCGGCTTCAATTCTCAGCTTGTACTGTTGATTCGCGACCAGGTCCTCTCTTGTGAAGATATTAATTGCCGAGACATCACTTCCGGGATAATACCTGGTGTATGTTTGGACATTTGCATTCGTTGCGGTATTTACAAACGATATTTTACCGCCGAGTGACGAAGTTTTTAACGGCTCATTAAAGGAAATATTTATTACAGGTCGCAACTCTTTCACTTCGGTACTTGCGGCGGGATAATGGTTAAGAATAACCGGCGGAATCTGATCAAGCACTCTGGTCTTGAATGTCAATACATACGGATCGCCGCCTGTGCCGTTTCCATCACCATCGAGAGGATGGTTAAACTTGTCCATCGCAGTTGGCTGAATCGTCATGGTATACTGTGTGTTGTAAGCCATTCCGGTAGTCGTAATGCTTATCGTTCTGTCGGAGTTACTCCAAGTGTTTGTAGTTCCGGCAACCGGCGGATTGAATGATATGGCTGCATTCACGGAAGCAACATCCATCGGTCTGCTAAAGGTAATCTGAATGTTCTTCAGACCTGGGTAGATGGAATCCCCCTGTGCAGGGATGTTTTCTGCAATATATGGAGGGGTCGTGTTGCCAAGCTGCACATCCTTGAAAGTAAAGAAAGTATCAGACATGGCTACGGTTCCGACATATGTTTCGTATCCTGGAGCACTCACAGTAATCTGCTGATTTCCACCGGGAACCCTTTCGAAATAGTAAAACCCGTTCCGAAGAAGTGTGGAATCGGTTGTATACTTGTAGAAAAGTGACTGATAACTGTCGGTTTTGTAGGTTCTTCCATCGACGGTTACTGTCGCACCGTTAATCGGCAGTCCGCTTTCCTGATCCAGGATTTTACCTGCCATGATGCCCGGATAGGGACGGTTTGCACCTTTGAATTTAATAATCGACCACCAGAATGTTTTTGCCTCAAGCCTTTTCCATTCATAATTCATATTGAGTGTGTTTTGCATCGGATTCGTATGGAATCCCGCCTCACTCAATTCTGATGGCATGTTGGTCAGTCTGTTGACGGAAAGATACGGTCCTCCACTGGTGCAGCCATAGAATGAGCAGTCACCGATTGACCCTCTGCTTGTGCCCGTCCTCATTCCTTTGGTCAGATTGCCTATCATTATGTCACTCATCGCCTTGCCACCGTTAGGAACTTTCTCCAAACCGTTGGCATACTGTCCCCACAGTAACAAAGTGGTGTTACTGCTTGCAGCACCCGCGTCACTATGGATTGAATGAAACCAGGCAGCCCCGATTGAATTTGCATAATCGGATCTTTGTGACAAACCAACGATTTGCAGGCTGTCTGTTCTGGTCATGTAAACGGTATCAATATCGGTTGAATCCAATAGAAAAGCCCTAAGATGTTTTGCAACATAGAGATTTTTCATCGCTTCAGGATAATTATAAATCCCCATGTTTTCCTGCTGACTGTGTCCGGGATCGAGCACAATGTTCCAACCGGAAAGTCCTGTAATCTGTGACCATGCCATCGATGAAAGGAGAATTGTAAAAATTAAAATCGTCTTTTTCATTTGAATGCCTCCACTTCCATTTTATAGATCGCTCCGTCAGTGGCATTGTCAAAATAAATTGATTTACCATCGGCACTGAATGAAGGGTTCATCTCTATTTTATCGGTGGAATTTGTGATCATCTTCTTACCGGAACCGTCAGTTTTTACGATATACAATTCCGATCCTGTTATGAAGTGTCCGTCATCTTCGGTGAGCATATACGAAATATATTTTGAGTCGGGAGACCATGCAGCACGGTAGCCCCTACCAAGATCGACAAGTCCTGAACCATCAGAATTTATCAGATAAAGATTCCCGCCGAGAATTTCAAATGCAATCCTGCTCCCGTCGGGTGACAGTGTTGCATTAATACACCTTTGACCTTTTACCGGTTCAATCACTCTTTTTGCAGAACCCGCTGAAACGACCGATATTTTATCATTCTCAATAAATGCGGCAATGCCTTTCGGTGATGAAAGAGAAGAGTTTTTCGTGAGCGGATCGTAGCTTTTCAGAGTGCCGTTTTCCACAAAACAGATATCTCCGCTGGTGGAAACAGAAGGCATTATGGTCATCCTTCCCGAAAACTCGCTCAATTGAAGTGTGTTTTCGCCATTCAGACTGTAGATTACCACGCTGTTTTCGCGGCGTATGTCGATAAATCTGGCACTGCGCGCTACAATTCCTGAATTATCGTTGAGCCACCGGAATCCAAAACCGGAAGCATTGTCTGCTGTTAATTCTTTGATTTCCCTGTTGCTGTTCATCAGAAATATCCCGTTGTAACCTTCCTGCGTAAATGCAATGGTTTTACCATCGGGTGATTCCTGCGGAGCAACAAGAATTTTGTTCGTCATTGACACTACTTTCTCTGTTCTCTGGGCTTCTGTCACTGAAACCGCAAAAAACAAAAGAAGCATAACTGTAATTGATCTCACTATATGTTTCCTTTAAATAAAAGATTTTTTTTACATAAGTAAAATAGACAAAACAGGCGGAACAGTCAGGTCAGGAAATTATGACAGGGCATAAAAAAACCCCGGCAATGGGGGGTAGCCGGGGATCGTCATTAAGGTTGACTTGTCAGGGGAAGAACAAGTCAACAAACTTTGGTAAAAATATTATTCAAATATAAGCATTTATTAAAAAAAAGCTACCCGTCTTTCTTATATTTTTGTAATATTGATTATTTTTTACTCATAAACTCCGGATGATTATGAAGCAAGTAACAGTTCTGGGAGCCGGTATGGTCGGTCGCGCAATTGCCCGTGACCTCGCAAAATCATATGCGGTCACCTCTGTCGATCTCGATGAAGGCAATCTCTCTCTTCTCGCACAATATGGTATAAACACTGTTTCTGCCGACCTGTCGGATGCGAAAAACACAGGTGTACTGATAAAAGATGCAGATATTGTTGTCGGTGCCGTTCCCGGCTTTATGGGTTATAAAACCGTGGAAACGGTTATAAACGCCGGGAAAAATATCGTCGACATCTCCTTCTTTCCTGAGGATTATTCCCCATTGAATAAACTCGCAAAAGAAAAAGGAGTAACCGCGATAGTTGATTTTGGAGTGGCGCCGGGACTGAGCAATCTTTGGTTCGGAAACCAGTATGCGAAAGGAGGGGTGAAATTCCTCGAGTGCATGGTTGGCGGTTTGCCGGCGGAAAGAAGATATCCCTTCCAGTATAAGGCACCATTTTCACCCGTGGATGTGCTTGAAGAATATACCCGTCCCGCCCGTGTGAAGGAAGGTGGCAGAATTGTAACCCGTGAAGCTCTTTCCGGAAGTGAAATGGTGGATTTTGACGGAATCGGCACTCTGGAGGCTTTCTACACCGATGGACTTAGATCAATCCTCGAGACCATCCCCGTTGATGACATGCGGGAAATGACACTCCGTTATCCGGGACATATCGACTTGATAAAAGCCCTCAGACATGTCGGATTCCTCTCCGAAGATGAAATTGAATTTCAAGGAAAAATGGTAAAACCAAGAGATTTTACTTCGAAGTTACTTTTCAAGGACTGGAAACTTGGTGCAGCAGAACATGAGTTCACGGTGATGCGGCTCAGGTCCCAAAGAACCGTTGCGGGTGAGGAAATTGAGGTTATACAGACACTTCTCGACAGGTATGACCCCGAATCGGGAGTTTCATCAATGTCCCGAACCACAGGTTACACATGTACAGCTGGTGCGGGTTTGCTTCTCAATGGACTCTTCACCGAAAAAGGTTGTTTTCCGCCCGAAATCATCGGTATGTCAGATACCTGCTTCGACTATGTTCTGAACCACCTGAAGGAAAGGAACATCACCTTCTCTTAGCGGACTCTATTATTTCGGGGCGGTATTCAAAGTGCATCGTATCAAAATGGTACCACCTGCCGCCCCATATCCATCCGTGCTTTTCGAAAATTTCCACTATCTCCATCGGGATATTATTCCTGAACTTCAGTAACCCGTCTTTCTCCTTTTTGTATCCCCGCCAATAGTGACTCTGATTCACATTGATGTCAATTGCGATGGCAAAACTGTGCACACTCAGGTTGTCGGTGCCTGCAATGTTTCTCCACATGAATGTGCCGGCAGGATTGTCAAGATACTTCATGAATTTTTTCGGGAGTTTATCAAGCTCATCCGAAATTTTTTGAAGCGATGCAGCAGCACCGTTCATCTTGTTGACCTGAAACGACTTGTTCACATTCTTCCTGAGCCACTTCACTGTAACAAGATTTTTCCCGACTTTGCCTTGATTGGCGCCATAAATTTTCTTTAAAAATTCAATGTTCCTGAATCGACCAGGATCTTCATTTTTACCGGGTGCCTTAATTTCTTTCAAGTATGGATATTCGGGTGACAGCATCATGAAAGGATCGGAAGTGGAGAGCAGCCTTTCAAATTCCTTGTCACTTATTTTCTTAAGATCGATCTCTTTTTTTGATGTGGTTTTCAATGGCATTTTCGTACCGTCTTTCCAATAGATAATATTTGAGGAGACTGAATCGATAAAATCAGGATACGCGATCACGAAAGGGTGTGGCTTCTTCTGTCCGGTCTCAACTTCCGGTTTGGGTGAGGCATGTTTTGTTTCGGTCTTGACTTCCGACTGACAACACAGCGATAATAACCCGAATACGACCAACCACTTAAACAAATTTTTACTTCTTCTTTGCTGAAATAATCGTTGAAACAAACTTTTCACCTGTATTCTGGCTGTTAAATTCATGATTGCCTGATATTGTTATTATAATTTCCTGTTTTGGCAGATACGCACAAAAAGAGTTCATCCCCGGATTTTTTCCGTAACAGTAGAGATATTCATTCCCTGCAATCTTCCCTTTGTAAAATCCAAAAATGTAGTTTCTCGAATCCAGCGATTTATTCAGTCCGGCATTGTGCAATGCCCCGGAATAATAGTCATTTTTGAAGAAAAGGCGGCATAGCCAGTCATGAAGTTGTCCGGCTCTGATATATAATCCTCCTGACCCTTTCCTGTTGTCAAGGATCCTTGTCGCACCGGCAGAAACTTTTTGATATTTCTTCCCGGTTGAAGCATAAGCAATTGCCACCTGTTTGAAAGAATCCTTCAATTCATTTTTGGAATAGACAGACGGGTGATCAGGAACGACAGAAACCGATTCCCTCAGATACCGCTCAAACGGCATTCCCGAGACATCTTCGATTATTGAAGAAAGAATAATATAATTGATGTTTGAGTATTCAAAATTGCTTCCGGGAGTGAATTTCAGTTTCACAGAGTTGGCTGAGTACAAACCAAAAATCTCACGGTTGTCAGGTCCCGCCGGACCTTTAAAGTACTTTTCTGCGAGACTAAAATAATCAGGGATTCCGCTGGTGTGATTAAGAAGGTGCTTTATTTGAACATTGTTGTAAGGCAGTTTTGTCTTCAAATGTTTTGTGAAGGGGTCGGTGAATTTCATTTTCCCTTTGTTCACAAGGTCGTACACACCAATTGCTGTGAATATTTTTGTGAGGGAAGCAATTTGAAAAAATGTGGAATCACTGTTTTTTATTCCCTCTTCAAAGTTTGAGTAACCGTATGTTCTTTCAAACACTTTCCCGTCTTTCGAAGTGATATTTACAACACCTGAAAATGAGGCTGAATCCACCAGTTTAGTGAGAGATGCTACAAGCGCTGAATCAAATTGCTCTGCTTTTTCAGGTTCAACGGTTTCCGGGTGTACGCTGTCAGGCGTTGATTTGACATCGGAAATCTGTTGCTGATTCTTGCTTTCCGAACAACCGCAAATCGAAAAAATGATCACCAGTGAAAATATCAGAATCCTTAACGGACTCCACTTCGGTAACTTCTTATGTCCTCTAACGAACATAAGTGTTGCTGCCCTTTATATTGTTGATGTCATATTTCGGTGTATGAAGAACGAGAAAATTGACATTCTTCTTTTCAAGGGGGGTAAGCATCTGATCCACATTATCATATCTTGGTGTGTACCATGGCTGCGAGTTGAAATGATCTTTCAATTCCCAGCTCAATTTAAATTTGTAACCGTATCGTGCATACACTTCATTTCTCATTAATATCACTTCCCAAACATGCTTCCCTCTGATATCATCAAATGTCAATTCTCTTAAACTTACTTCAGGGTATTTACCGGGCAGAGTACCGGCATAAGTATCCCCGTCTCCATTCTTCTTCTCCGTTTTTTCAACATAGACTGTTTCGGGTGCCTGAGTACCTGGTTTGTTGCCGGCAGTGTCCCTGGCTGACTGATTTTCCGTGCCCGGTTTGTTTTGATTGGGTGAGTTGCTCAACACGATGATGAGCACTGTTGCTGTCAACACAACTATGATTGCGATGAGGATTCCCATCATCTGCATCTGGTTGTTTTTTTTCTTTCGAACCGGTGTTTGGCCTGACTGTGACATAACTCCTCAAAATTATTTTTCTTCCCGTTAAATAAAAAGTCAATTGTTTAAAATAGAAAAAAAATACTCAATTCCGAAAAATCACAAATTTTTTCTTCAGAATATGCGTAAACGAGATCAAATTGCCACCGGACTGCGAAGCTACTTCAGTAATAGCCCCTTAAACTCGTCATATTCAGTTCCCATTACAACACTTTCTTTCTTCTTTTTTAGACATGTTTCGAGTCTTTCGGGAATATCAAAATTGATACCGGTTGCACTACTGACATCGCCATAAAATTTTGCAGGATGAGCTGTGGACATAACCACAAAATTGTCTTTGGGCAATTTAACCTCCATGTCACTTGCATAAAGCAGTCCCACACTGGTATGGGGATCTGCCAGATATCCGCACTCATTCCAGGTTGCTCCAATCATGAAAAATGTCTCATCGTTTGAGTAGCTCCTTGCGGAAATGTCTCTTCGCATCGCGTTCAGATCACCATGGTAAAGCGAAGTTATTCTTTCAAGATTGCTGGGGTTTCCCACATCCATGGCATTCGACAGGGTCTGAATTGTCGGCTGTGGAACAAACTCTCCGGTTTCGAGATACTTTGCAAAAACATCATTATTGTTCAGCGCTGCGTAAAATTTCTTCACGGGAAGACCGGCGAATTTCGTCATCAGACTTCTCATAAAGTCGCCTCAAAAAATATTTAAATTTGAGAGCAATCGATATTCTTTCAGTCGAAAGTAATCATTTCTTGTCAAAATGTACAATACTTAAATGGCAAATGGTATGATTAATGTGTTAAAAAGGTTCACAAGCACAAAGTCATTAAGTCCTGGTTGAGCAACTCCAAAAATGTATATACCCGTGAGACACTGACAAATTCATCCATGCTGAACAAAATAGAATTATGGTTTAACATGTTAACTAAGGATGTATTGAAGGGAGGGTTATGGTAATCGAAGCAAGAACTTATGAATCAGATTGTTGAATATATTAGAAACATATAACCTAACTCAGGCGAAACCATTCCGGTGGACCTATGCCGGGAAGGCTTTAAAGGCTGAGTATGCCAATTTTAAAATCATCGCACTAGCAAATAAATCATTACTGCTGGTATTGAAAATTTTTTATTAACTTTTTGCAAATCCATTCTTTATTCATAAGTTAAAGTCAACAATCTACTTTATTTGGACGAATTATTTCACAGGAGACAAATATGCGTTCAATATATTTATTCGTTTTTCTATGTTTCTCTTTCTTGTTTTTATTTCAAAACCGTTGTAATGGTGAAACACTTGAAAGATCAAAGAATTTGCTACACCAATCATCAAACATACCACCTGATTCAGGAAGATATATTCTTTTATCTGTCACCACTCCGGTAGAGATTTACAACTTCACCTACGATGATGAAGGAAGGATGACAAAACAGGTGATCGGACAAGCATTCCCCAGTCGAGTATCCTATACCTATGACACATCGGGAAACATTTTGTCTGAACTTTGGGAAGAGTGGGGAGGAGAGGCTAACAATAAATGGATTTTTTCATGGAGGGAGTCATTCACTTATAATGAGAATGGGAAAAAGTTAACAGAGTTGCAAGAATCTAGTAAACAAACCAGAACATATTTTGTTAGATTTCCGGCAGAAGGATTTTATGACACCACAGGTATTCTCCCGGGTATCCCCGAAGATTCTATCAGGGTGTATGAAGCAACAAAAGTTTATTATACATATGACAGTCACGGGAAAATGTTGACACAATTGTGGAAACAGTGGGGTGATAACAGTCATTTTAATACTGATGATCAATATTATACCTATGGCAAAGATGGAAATCGATTAACGAATTCGAATAAATATTTAGATGAAAATAGTTGGACAAATTTGGAAAAAGCCTCATCCACTTATGATAAAAATGGTAATCAATTAATCTATTTGGAAGAAATCTGGGAAAACAATACATGGGTCAATTCCAGCAGATCATCTAACACTTATGATACAAAAGGAAACTTGCTAATCAGTTTAATAGAAAACTGGAAAGGAAACAAATGGGTCAATTCCAGCAGATCATTTAACACTTTTGATACAAAGGGAAATTTATTAATCTTTTTAGAGGAATTTTGGGAAAATAACAGGTGGGTCAATTCGAGCAGACGATCCAACACTTTTGATACAAAGGGAAATTTATTAATTTGTTTGGAGGAATTTTGGGAAAATAACAGGTGGGTAAATAAAAGCAGACGATCCAACACTTTTGATAAAAAGGGAAACTTATTAATCTCTTTAGAGGAATTTTGGGGAAATAACGGGTGGTTCAAGGTTAACAGAACCTCAAATACTTATGACAAAAACGGGAATATGTTGACTTTAACTTTACAAGAGTGGCAGGAAAATGAATGGGTAACTACTGTTATGAACTCTTACACTCATGACCTTGATGGTAACACTATTTCAGGTGATGTTTATCCAAAATTTCCGGATACTTGGAGGGTTGACTCATTTAAATTGACATACAACTTTAAAAGAGATAATTATAAATTAGCCATCCCAGATACATTTGTGGCAAAATATAAGTTTATTCGGATAAAGTAAGATTAAACCGAAAGCGGTACCTGATCTATTAATATTTTTTCCAATATCTATCTTTTCACTTTGATCAAAAAAAGGCTGCCCCAATTTTAAGACAGCCTTCATTTAAAACATTCAATTAACTTGGTAACTACATCTTCGTTGAAATCATCTCTTTGGGGAGAACGATTGAATCAAAATGCTCCTCGGTTTTTTTAATTTTTGATAAATCAGCTCTCTTGTGAACCTTTAAGGCTCCTTGGTTCAGAAGAAGTACATAGATAAAAAAGAAAACTTGGTTTTATTTACCAGAACAATTTGTTAGACACAGTTAATATGTGTAATTTTGTGAGCGGCATGGATTTTATACCACGACAAAGGTGAAGTATTTCAAATAATAGATGAAAAGTCTCTCTTTTTTGATTTCTTTCGTGAACGCAAAGATTTTAACTATTTTCTTAACCAAACAATTCAGCAGGATGATATGAAGAACTTTTTATTTATCATATTGTTACTTCTGGGCATCAGTCCAACTTACGCTCAGTATATTCCATGTGTAAAAATGGAGATTGTTTTTGATAATTGTGCGAACAAAAAAAATATGGACTCCTTATTGATTAAGGAGGGATTCAAATACCAAAATTCAACAAAAAACGAAAACAGTGTCGAGTATAAATACAAGAAAGCAAAAAGTAAACAGATTAAATCCCAAGACATCTCGATATTTGTCTCTCCGGATGGTTACTCCTATCTTTCATTAACCTCAAAGGATAAAAAGTTTCTGGAGCATTATAAAGCAGAACTTATAAACAATGGCTATGAGTTAACGGGTGTTGCCGAACAGCGTACGGGAAATGTTATTGAGAAGTTTCAAAATCAGAAGTACGAAATAATGTTATTTCAGATTATCGAGAATGACTACACCAGTTTATATTATCTTGAATTACGAAATAAGTCCGTGGATTAACCGATATTTGACCACGGATTTAATAGATTAAAGCTTCCTGATTGGAGATTGCGACAACTTAAATTTTTGACTTTGTAGAGAATGTAGATATCACCCCGCACCTCCCAAGAGTATCTCCTTAAACTCATCATATTCAGTTCCCATTAATACACTTTCTTTCTTCTTTTTTAGAGAGGCTTCGAGTCTTTCGGGAACAGCAAAATTGATACCGGTAGCAGAACTGACATGATCGTAAAACTTTGCAGGATGAGCAGTGGACATAACAACAAAATTTTCCTTGGGTAATTTAACCCCCATGTCTCGCGCATACAACAAACCTACACTGGTATGGGGATCTGCCAGATATCCGCACTCATTCCATGTTGCCCCAATCATGAAGTATGTTTCATCATTTGAATAACTCCGTGCGGAAATATCTCTTCGCATAGCGTTAAGATCACCATGGTATAGCGAAGTTATTCTTTCAAGATTGCTTGGGTTTCCCACATCCATGGCATTCGAAAGGGTCTGAATTGTCGGCTGAGGAACGAATTCTCCAGTTTCGAGATACTTTGCAAAAACATCATTGTTATTCAGAGCAGCGTAAAATTTCTTCACGGGCAAGCCCGCGAATTTCGTCATCAATCCGGCAGTAATGTTACCAAGATTCCCGCTCGGTACAACGAAGTTTATATTGTCAAGTTTTTCATAAAGATTGAGGTATGTGTAAATATAGTAAACTGCCTGAGGCAATAGTCTCGCAATACTGATCGAGTTTGCAGACGACAGATTGACCCTGCTCCTCAACTCCTCATCCGCAAATGCCATTTTTACCAGTCTCTGACAGTCATCAAAATTTCCCTTCACTTCCAGCGCTGTAACATTCTTCCCGAGAGTGGTCAGTTGTTGTTCCTGAGTCCAACTGACTTTACCCGAAGGATATAAAAGCACCACATCAACACAGTCCATACCAAGAAAACCGTTGGCGACAGCACTTCCGGTATCACCCGAAGTGGCTACCAGAATCTTGCATCTTTTCCCCTCTTCGTGAAGGAAATATGACATCACATTTGCAAGGAATCTTGCACCAAAATCTTTGAAAGCGAGGGTGGGACCATGGAAAAGCTCCGCAACCCAAATCTTCCCGGAGACATGTTTAATTTCAATATCAAAATTGAATGTACGCTCAACAATACGCGTAAACTCCCTCTCGCTTATTCCAGTAACAAATGGATTCAGGAAATGGTTAGCAAGTTCCGTCAGCGAAAGTTCTTTTAATTCGTCCGGTTCTTCAAGAAGGTGCGGAATACTCTCAGGAAGGAAAAGTCCGCCATCGGGAGCCATCCCAAGATAGAGTGCATCCTTGAATTTGTATTGAGTTTGCGGATTTCGGGTACTGATATATCTCATCGAACCTCCAAAACTTTGACGCCATTGTTATTTACTTTTGAGATGAAAATATCCACCTCAATTTTAAGTTTTTCATAATAATCTTTGATCCACGGTATTAATTTCCCGGCTTTATTCTCATTATCAAAAAAAGCAAACGAGGTGGGACCTGATCCTGATATGTTGAAGGCACAGGCTCCGTGCGATAAAATTTCCCGCTTCAACCCGTGATAACCGGGTATCAAATCTGATCTGTATGGTTCCGCAATGAAATCCTGTGAAGCCGCGGCTATAAGCGCATAATCACCTTTTAAGAGCCCCGTAACAAGCATCATAGCCGCAGATGTCTGCCTGATCGCATCCGTTGCCGGTATCATTTCAGGAAGAATCGATCTTGCATGACTGGTTTTAATCTCGACCTGCGGATGAATCAGCATTACCACAAGCCCGGGAGGGGGGTCAATTTTAATAAATTCAAAATTCTCCAGACCGGTAATTAAAATGAATCCACCTGTAATGCACGGAATGATATTGTCACCATGCCGCGTCCCCGATGCAACCATCTCACCATCAAGAGCATACTTTATCAGTTTTTCAGCAGGAAGTGGTGCCTCAAGCAACGCATTTACAGCAGCAACTCCCGCGGCAGCACTCGCAGCACTCGACCCCATGCCACTCCCGATTGGCATGTTCTTGTGCAGCGTGATATCCACCCCCTCCCCGGGGGCATTTTCAGCCAGAAAACTTTTAATCGCCATACCCGCAGTATTTTCTTCAAGAACCAAGCTCAGGCTGTCGTTTCCAATAATTGAAACTATCCGGGAGACCGCGGTCCCGTTCGGTTTCACTTCAACTTCGTCTCCAATTCCAAAAACAGGGAATCCCGTCAGGTCGAAACCGGGACCCACATTTGACACGGTAGCAGGTGCGAATGCCCTTGCAAATTTCCTTACCAGCCTGTGGGGAGTCGAATTAGTCATCTTAAAGTCCTATCACTTTCAGTACATCATCCAGAACACCCGAAGCGGTAATGTCAACCCCTGCACCGGGTCCCATGATTACCAATGGATATTTGTTGTATCTCTTTGTATAAAATATGAAAACATTTTTCACATCGTCTACTGCGAAAAGCGGGTCATCGGGCGTACAGACTTTCGGATAAACCTTGAGTTCTCCTTCTGAAAATGATGCTATAAATTTTATTTTGTTCCCGTCAGCACGGGCTTCACCGACCATTTTATCGATATCAAGATACTCAACTTCATTCTCCACATTCCGTTTTGCGAGAGGGGTGATTTCGATATCAGACAACTCATATCTGAATCCGGCATCCCTGACAAGTATCAAAAGTTTTCTGGCAATATCCATACCTGAAAGATCTATCACAGGATCAGGTTCGGTCAATCCCATCTCCTTTGCTTCACCAAGTGCGGTGGAAAAATCCTTCCCGTTCCACACGGCTGTCAAAATGTAGTTGACAGATCCGGACATGATGCCCTCGATTTTTATCAACTCATCACCCGTACCAAGCAGGTCTTTCATCGTGCGAATTACGGGAAGTGCCGCTCCCACATTCGTTTCGTATAAAAACCTCGCCTTGCTCTCCTTTGCAAGATTTTTGAGTTCAAACCAGTCTTCAAGGGATGACGAATTTGCAATCTTGTTGGCTGCCACAATATTCACACCTTCTTTCAGAAACGGTGCGTAAAAATCGATAACCTTCTCACTCGCTGAGCAGTCCACAAATATCTTGAATGGATTTCTGTCACCGATGACAGCATTTAAAAATTCCTTTCGGTTCGCCTGTGCGGATGAGTTGTTCAATGAACCGGGAATATCGTCAGAAGCCAACAGGTTATCCGCAAAGATCATCTTTTTTGAGTTTATAATCCCTTTCAACTCGATATGGTCATTCAGGTCCTTCTTTTGCCCGAGGAAACTGATAAATTTTGATCCGACATTTCCCGGACCGGCTACATATATGCTCCAAACCTTTCTCCCCTTGAAGAAGAACTCGTTGTGAAGGGCGTTCATTGCCTCCTTCAGCTCGGTCGTTGAAATTACAAACGATATATTCAGTTCCGAAGACCCCTGTGCAATGGCGTGAACATTTATTTTATGGTTGCCAAGGGTTTTGAAAACTCTTCCGCTGACCCCGTGACGGTGACGCATGTTACCACCAACGACTGCAATTACCGATAAACCTTCCTCTTTCTCAACCGTGGAGATTTTCCTTGATCTGATCTCCTCCTCGAACTCTTTTGCGAGATGTTTTACTGCAATCGATGCTGATTTAGGCTCAACAGCCACACAAATGGAATGCTCTGAAGATGCCTGGGTAATCAGTACCACATTAATTCTGTTGAGGGCGAGTGTTCTGAAAAGTCTGCCGGCAATTCCTGTAACACCCACCATGCCACCTCCTTCAACTCGAAGCAGGGCGATATTATCGATGCTTGCAAGTCCGGTAATCTCATTTGTGTTTTTACCGGGGGTCTTCTTTATTATCGAGCCGGGGTGGTCAGGATTGAATGAGTTTTTAATTCTAACCGGAATCTCCAGATCCATCGCAGGCTGAATTGTGGGTGCATATATCACTTTTGCACCAAAATAAGAAAGCTCCATTGCTTCTTCGTACGATAATTCATTTACGATAAACGAATCAGTAACTTTTCTCGGATCTGCAGTAAGAACTCCGTCAACATCAGTCCAAATCTCGATCTCATCCACCTCCAAAGCTGCTCCGAATATTGCGACTGTGTAGTCGGAACCACCCCTTCCGAGGGTCGTGGTTTCATTTTCATGTGTCGAAGCTATGAAACCGGTAATCACCCTGAGTTTGTTGTTCCTCGAAAACTCCTCTTTGATGTAGTAATATGTTTCGGTCTTCAAAACCTGTGCACCTGTAAAATTATTGTCGGTCTTGATCACCTTTCTCGCATCAAGGAATTCAGCATCAATACCTGAAGTTTTGAAGGCTATCGTAATCGTGTAGGAGGAGAGAAGTTCACCAAAACTTTGGACATAATCGAGTGTTTTCGGTGTCAGTTCCTTGATCAGAAAAATTCCATCGAGAATCTCCTTCAGCTCGGTAAGCCTCAATGACAGCCCCGCAATCAACAGGTCCTGTTCCTTCCCTACAGAAACGAGCTCTTTCGCAAAATCAATATGTTTCTGTTGCAGTTCCTCAAAAAGCGAAACATAGCTTTTATCGCGCGAAAGTGCCAGATTCGCAATTTTTATAAGACTGTCTGTAACGCCCGAATAAGCCGAAAAGACCACTCCTGCGATATTCTCTTCCCTTCTGGCTCTCACAATTTCAATTACATTTTTTATTCTTTCAGGGCTCCCTACCGAAGAGCCTCCAAATTTCATTATCTTCATAAACTCATTTTTCTAATTGATTAAAAACTATTATCAGTCAACCCGCAAACACTCATAACTAAAAACTCATAACTCATAACTAAATATCTATTCTCTCCGGAATCGATTTTTTCAGTTTCTCGATCTCATCTCTCAGGAAAGCCGCTCTTTCAAACTCGAGATCCTTTGCTGCTTTTCTCATCTCAACCGTCAGTTCTTCTATCATCGCTTTTCGTTCATCAATGCTCATAAACTTGAGGACTGGCTCAGCAACTTTGGAAAACTGTGATTGTGAACTCGAATGGTCATAATCTTTTTTGCGCATGTCAGCAATTGCAGTGGAACTCATAATCTCCTCGATGCTCTTAAACATCGTTTTTGGAGTGATTCCGTGTTTTTTATTGTATTCCGTCTGTATTTTGCGGCGCCGTTCAGTCTCCTCAATTACAAGTCTCATCGAATCGGTTATCTTGTCTGCATACATAATAACGAGCCCGTTTGCATTTCTTGCAGTTCTGCCCGCAGTCTGCATAAGGGATCTCGCACTCCGCAGGAATCCTTCCTTGTCGGCATCAATAATTGCAACAAGAGACACTTCCGGCATGTCGAGTCCTTCCCTCAGAAGGTTGACACCAACGAGAACATCAAAATCACCTAGACGAAGATCCCGAAGTATCTCAACCCTCTCAAGTGCATCGATGTCACTGTGAATAAACCTCACAGCAATTCCAATTTTTGAGAGATAATCGGAAAGGTCTTCCGCCATTTTCTTCGTCAGAGTGGTTACGAGAGTCCGCTCCCCTTTCTGTACTCTGACCCTGATCTCTGAGATCAGGTCATCAATTTGTGTTTTTACAGGTCTGATTTGTATTTCAGGATCAAGCAACCCGGTCGGTCTAATGATCTGTTCGACATACTTTCCGTTCGTCTTTTCCAGTTCAAAATCACCCGGGGTAGCAGAAACAAAAATCACCTTTCTCATCTTGGTTTCAAATTCCTCGAATCGCATGGGCCTGTTGTCAAGCGCTGACGGGAGACGAAAACCGTGATGTACGAGAGTTTCCTTTCGTGATCTGTCGCCGTTGTACATCCCTCTTATCTGTGAAACCGTAACATGGGACTCATCAATTATCATGAGGAAGTCATCGGGGAAATAGTCGAGCAGACAGTAGGGTCTGGTTCCCTTTTCCCTGAGGTCCATATGCCTTGAATAGTTTTCAATTCCGGCACAGTAGCCAACCTCTTTTATCATTTCAAGATCGAATCGTGTCCGCTGTTCAAGCCTCTGTGCTTCGAGATATCGCTCCTGCTCCCTGAAATCGGCGAGCCTCTCCTCAAGTTCCGCTTCGATTAGTACGAGGGAGAGTTTTTGTTTTTCGGGATTAGTAACAAAATATTTTGCCGGATAGATGGCAGTCTCTTTTATCTCCCTTAGTACATCCCCTGTAATCGGTTCGATAACGGAGATTCTCTCGATCTCGTCATCCCAAAATTCAATGCGAAGAGCTTCTTCAATCTCGTAAGCGGGTATAATCTCGAGAACATCACCCCGCATCCTGAAAGTGCCCCGCATAAACTCCATGTCGTTTCTCGAGTAGTAGATGTTCACAAGATTCCGCATCAGAGCTTTTTTCGTTACAACATCCCCTTTGTGCAGGAAAATGGTCTGCTCTGCATACTCGTGAGGAGCACCAATTCCATAGATGCAACTAACAGATGCCACAATAATTACATCGTTCCTCCCCTCGATAAGTGAAGTGGTGGCTTTCAGTCTGAGCCGGTCGATCTCTTCGTTGATGGAGAAGTCCTTTTCGATGAATGTATCGCTGCTGACAACATAAGCTTCGGGCTGGTAGTAATCGTAGTAACTGATGAAAAATTCCACCGGATTATTCGGGAAAAACGATTTCAATTCACCATAAAGCTGTGCTGCCAGGGTTTTGTTATGGGATATCACCAAAGTTGGTTTATTGTGTTTGGCAATCACATTTGCCATTGTAAAGGTCTTGCCACTCCCCGTCACTCCGAGAAGTGTCTGGTATTGCTCACCCCTCCCGATTCCCTCAGTGAGTTCCTTTATGGCGTTTGGCTGATCTCCTGCAGGTTCATAATGAGCCTGAAGATCAAATGGTCTGAATGGTGCTTGTCGCATTTATTGGTGCTTGGTTTTTGATTGATGGATTTTGTATAAAGGATTGCTTTGAACCTGCAACCCTGAGACTGAATTGCGATTATTTTCCTTTTACAACCCTGAGCTTGAAATATACTTCCTCGGGAGAGAAAATCCCTCCGAAAAATCTTTCATACATCACGGGTTCAATATTGACAAAGAAATCCATCCATTTTAATGCTGCAAAATGGGATGTTATGAATTTCTTCTCTATCACCTCAAACTGTGCCTGCCCCTCATAGTTCGTGCGGTGATTCAACTTCCACTTCTCATAGAACTTCAGTTTTCTGTTTCCGATGTACTCATAGTTATCGAATGTCCTGATTGAAAACGGAATTTTATGGTCGGGATCTCCGAAATATTTGGTATTCAGAAAGAAGGGGGCATAAACTATCATTGTCGCATCCGGTTTTGCGATACGATACAATTCATTTATTACCTTGTAAAAATTGTCGATATGCTCCAGAATATGTGAGCAATATATCTCGTCGAAATAATTTTCGGGAAAGGGATAGGGAAAAGTGTTTATGTCATGAATATCGTTACCGCCGTAGTCAACCACATCGAGATTGACATAACCCGGACGAATATCCTTCCCGCAACCGAGATTAAGTTTAGTCATTAGAAATCCTTAAAATTTAACTCCGCAATCTACGGATTTAAGGATAGTTATTAAAGTGGATTCGCCGTAACCTTTACCGGTCTGTTGATTTTGGGGTAAGTAAGCAAAAAAGCAGCAACGGTTTCATCCCGCTGCTGCTTGAATTATCTTTTCTGAAAATTCTACTACTTCACAAGACTCATTTTCCGACTAATCTTCACTCCTTCTGCCTGCAACTGATAAAAATATACACCGGAAGGAAGAGCTGAAGCATCATAAGAAACGGAATAATTCCCGCTGTTTAGTTCACCTGATAGAATGTTTGCCACTTCTTTCCCCGTCAGATCGTAAACCTTCAGCGAAACAAATCCTGACTTCGGAATGGAAAACGATATCTTTGTACCGGGGTTAAACGGGTTGGGATAGTTCTGTCCAAGGGTGTATTCACTGGGAACCGGCAGATTTGAAATATCCTTCACATCCACGGGGTAGTCGGAGAGTTTCCACTTCCTTGCCTGGTGAATTTCACTTTGATTCAACGGTGATTTCTTGGAATAAACAAAAGCATTAAGCGAAAGATTGTTCACAGATGCGACATTGGAAGGAACATAATAAAAAGTGTCGACTACAGATGAATCGCCAATCTGCCAGCCGCTTTTCGCAAGTTCATTTCCGAGTGCTCCATTCAACATTGAGCGGACAACATTATCGTGGATATAGTCTGCCCCGCCTATACAACCGGCGCTCACACTTCCTGTTTGTGTGGCAACAAGTTTGTCCTCGGTCAGAATAAAGTTGATTACAGGGATTTCAGCAATAGCTGCGAGTGCCTTAACCACTATTCTCACATGGATTTTATTGCTGTCCTTTTCGAAGCCGATGAATCCATCTATGCTTACCTTTGGAGGGGCATAAGAGCGGTTCGATACCTGTCCTGCCCAGGCACCTCTACTCTGTGGAGCCGTTAGCCTGTCCACAATTCCTGTCGGATAGCTCGAAAAACCCATGGCTGAAATGATCGTGTTTCCCGCAAACACCCTGAAAGGATCACTGGAATTTGTTGGTCCGTGATATGCCAAAACCACAGTATTCGGATTGTACAGCATTATCACATCATGTATCACTGTATGACCGCAGGGACAATACTGACACCATGTCCCCGTGCAGTATTCAAGAACGGGATTGCGAACTGCCTGAGCTTCAGACTCAAATGAGAAAAAGAGAGAGGAGAACGAGAAGAGAAGTAAAAATTTGTACAGATTTTTCATCGAAGAAATCTTTTAATTAATGATGTACAAATTACTTACAGGAAAATCAACACACAATTAATACTTTTCCGGTATTACTTTACAGATTCCTGATTTCTTCTTAAATTAGTCCCGGCATTTTATCACATTAATGAAAAACAAGATGAAACAACACCTCATAAATTTAATGAAACACATGGCCTGGGCTGACGCTATACACTGGAAAATGATGGAAGGAAAACCAGAGTCATTCGAAGACAAGGAAATTTCTGAAAGACTTTTCCATATACATTTTGTTCAGTTTGCTTTTCTTAAAATTCTCACGGGCAAACCGCTTGAAAGGAAAAGATCAACTGACTTTACATTGGAGGACCTTAAAAAACTCGGTGAAAATACCGGGAAGGAGCTTCTTTCTTTTGTCTCAAATCTGACTGATGAACAAATGAATAATGTCGTTCGTATTCCATGGTTCAAGGATGCAGGTGACGGCTTTTCATTTTTTGAGGCAATTAATCAGGTTGCCATGCACTCCCACTACCACAGAGGACAGAACGCATCCCGTTTTCGCCAGCTTGGTGGAACACCTGAAATGACCGACTACATCTACTGGCTTTTTCTCGACAGGAAATAACAAAAAAAACAGGATGAGTAAAACAAATTTTGCTCATCCTGTTTAAATTTCTAAAAAAAGCAGTTATTTCATCAGGTTCATTTTTTTTACCTGAACATTTCCTGCTGATTCAAGCTTATAAAAATAAACTCCGCTCGCAACTGAAACCGCTGTAAAATCAACTTCATATGTGCCTGCCTCTTGAAATTGATCAACCAGCGAGAAGACTGTCTCGCCGTTGAGAGAGTAGACCTTCAAACTGACATTTCCGGCAACCGGCACCGAGTATCTGATCCTTGTGGAAGGATTGAACGGATTCGGATAATTATTGAAAAGTGCAAATCCTTCAGGTGTACCGTTCAGTTCTTTTATGGCATTTGGTGCCGGTTTGCTGTTAGGGTCGCCCGGATTGGTAACATTCGCAAAAACACCCGGATCACCCTGACCTGTTCTCCACGAGCCGTTCGGGTCTTGTAACTCAACGCCGTTACTGAAACCGTCTCCGTCACTGTCGAGACTTGCGAGTGTGGCATCCCACATTACATTGTCATTCACTAAAAATGCATTCTCTATTGTCTGACCGAACTGATTACGGGTTCCGCCGCCAGCAGCTGAAACATGACAGTTTGCACATGAAAACTTGGAACCGTTGGGAATTTGAGTAACTCTGAAACTGCGTGAATCCAGTTCAAAGAATATTGCACCCGCTATTAAAAATACCACACCGAGTGATATTACATTTTTCATTAAAATCTCCGATTAAATTGAGGAGCAATATAATACCAATATATTATTAAAACAAACCTTTAAAACAAAAAACGCTTCTTTCAGGTTTAAAAACTGAAATGAAGCGATTTCTGTCACAATATGTAAAAATTTTAGGTCTCTAACTCCATCAATTTTTGATATTTGTATCTCTGTTTTGATTCTTCAGCGAATCAAGCTTCTTCTGTATCTGATTTGCACTCTGCAGCGCTGTAACATTTCCTGATTTGGGGAAGGATTTCGATTTTGCTTTAAGGCTCTCCGGTTTAGCTTCAACGGCAACTGCACCGTTTGGAACCGCTGCACTGGTCATCGCGGGCTGATCGGATGCCCCGCCTCTTTCAGCAGTCACACCATCTTTGGTTTCGTTGCTTTTGTAATCGTTGGAGGCATAGGCTTTCTGTGGTGGAGGTGTAGCCTTTTCAACCGGTTTTCTTTGCTCCTTGCTCTCAAATTCGGGACTTTTATCCTGATTACTCCCCGACTTCGAAAAATCAGTCGCTGCAGTTTGATTCTGAGGAACCGGTGCATCAGTTTTCGGCATTATCTCATCACCGGGCCGGTTAACGAGCAGAACCACTGCCACTATTGCCACTGCACCGACAGCCACTGCAGATGGTACAGGTTTTATAAAAGCTGTTATTCTTTCCCACAAACCGGGTTTTGCCGCTGCGAATTTCTCGGAATTGATCTTTCGCATCAAATCCGCTTCAAATCCGGGAGGAGCATCAAGCTTCGGCATCTCCTTCAGAAGATGCCTCAGTTCCTTGAACTGCTCATCATCATTAAGTAAGTTGTTGTTCTCCATAAAAACTCATTCCTTAAAAATATCTTTCAATAACTCTTGTAACTGAGAACGACCTCTGTTTATCCTCGATTTAACCGTTCCGATGGAGATATCCATCACCTCGGCTATTTCTTCATAAGACAACTCCTGAATATCCCGTAAAATTATCATCTCACGATAGACTTCGGGCAATTTTAAGAGAGCTTCCTGAATCATTTTGTTCTTTATTCCCATATCGACCAGCTTGTCAGGCAGGGGTCCGCCGTCCGGAAGCTCCATTGTTTCCTCATCCTCTCCCCATGAGTTGATGGAAACCTGATTCTTCCTCTTTCTCCTTTGAAGCTCTGTCTTGGCGAGATTACCGGCAATTGTGTAAATCCATGTGGAGAATTTTGCAAAGGTTTTGTAAGAATCCTTGTTCTTGTAAACCTTTATAAAAGTCTCCTGAACCACATCTGCGGTGGAATCTCTGTCACCTAAAAAACGGAACACAAAGTTGAACAGCGGATTTTTGTAGCGCTGAACCAGCACTTCAAAAATATCTGTATCGCCTGTCTTCTGGAATTCGAGAATCAACTCTTCATCAGTTTGATCTCTTAACCTTTTGTCGCTCAATGTATCTTATACTCAACTTGTTAGGAAAATGTTTCAGAGGAGAAATTTTGAATATTTCGGAATTAAGATAAAGATTTTTAAATTAAAATTTCGTTTAGTGCAGTAAAGAGGACCGTTTTTTCATCAGTATCACTGCTTTTTAAGGCTATGTCAGCCCTTAGAAGTGCTGCATAGACAAGGCTTAAATCCTTAAACGAAAATTTTTTAAGTGCCGGTTTCAACTTGTCGAGTTGCCATTTTTGAATGCCTGCCTCTGACGCAGCCTCAAAATCGTTCCTGCCCGCAGAGAGTGACTCCCTCATTGCAAGAATTGTGGAAAACTGACGGTTCAGGTGAAACAGGATAAGAAGTGCTGGCTCCCCCTGATTCAGGATCTTGCCGAGAAGCCTGAGTGCCGCAGGTTTGTCTTTTATCAAAACCTTGTCGATAAAATCGAAAATGGTGAACTGCTTGGTCGGGGCGACCGAGCGTTTTATCATATCTGCAGATATCTCATCGAACTCTCCTGAAAACTCGATCAGTTTTTCGAGCTGCATCTCGATCATCAGTTTGTCATCGCCGGTCAGACTGACAAGCAATTCCGCATCGTGTTTCTCCAGCCGTTTACCAGAGAGCTTTGCAGTTGCAGATACCCATTCAACAAGATCATCAAAATCGGGTGTCCTTGCCACGAACACATAGTTCAGTTCAGCAAGAGTCTTGTAGGGCTCTTTATCGGGGAATGCAGCGTCATCATACAACATAACAAGTGTTGTGTGAGGAGACGGATTTTTAAAGTAACCTGTCAGATGTGAGTTATACTTCCGCCCGTCAAACTTCAGCGAATTGAAGTTCTTCACTATCGCCAGTCGTCTGTCGCCGGCAAGAGGGAATGACTGACAAAAGTCAAGCAGTTCGTCTACACTGGTTGACGACCCTTGAAACATCTGTATGTCGAATTCAAAAGGAATCTCAGGCTCCACGAATTTCCGTATTGCCTGAGTCCTTTTTTCAATTTCATAACTGTCTTTGCCGTAAAAAAAATAAACAGGTTTTAATTTCTTTGCCCGGATATCCTGGGCAACAAGTGAAATTAACGGTGCCTGAAATTTTTTACTCAACGACAGTAACCGAATTAATTACCACATCTGTAACGGGACGGTCGAAAGGCTTGAATGTTTCGGTATTTCCAATTTCCTCAACCACATCCATTCCTGAGATCACTTTACCAAAAACTGTATGTTTACCATCGAGCCATGGTGTCGGAACAAGTGTTATAAAAAACTGACTGCCGTTGGTATTAGGACCGGCATTCGCCATCGAGAGGATTCCGGGTCCTGTGTGCCTGAGGTCTTTTACAATTTCATCCTTGAACTTCGGTCCCCAGATGCTCTCACCACCACGACCTGTACCGGTAGGGTCACCACCCTGAATCATGAAATTTGCTATTACTCTGTGGAATATAACACCATCATAATATCCCTTTTTTGCCAGACTGGTGAAGTTCTCCACGGTTTTTGGTGTCTTGTCTGCATACAATTCCACTTCGAAAGAACCCATGCTCGTATTGAAGGTTGCAGTTACTTTACTCATTTTTTCTTCCTTTTCTCTATTTTAATCTCTTGAATTACAACCGGCTCAACGGGTTTGTCCTGTGGGCCCTTCTTGACTTTGCTGATTTTTTCAGCCACATCGTATCCGGTGATTACCTCACCAAATATGGTGTGTTTATAATTCAACCAGTCGGTCTTGCCTGTTGTAATGAAAAACTGTGAAGTGTTGGTATTCGGACCCCTGTTCGCCATTGCGAGAAATCCGGGTTTGTCGAAAACGAGTCCCATTACAAACTCATCACCGAAATCGCCGCCATATATCGATCTTCCGCCCATCCCGGTACCGGTGGAATCACCCCCCTGAATCATAAAATTCTCGATCACACGGTGAAAAATGATACCGTTATAGTATCCCTGAGTTGCCAGAGTGGTAAAGTTTTCAACTGTTTTTGGAGCTTCTTTTGGATACAGTTGTATCTCGATAACACCCATGTTGGTTTTCATTACCGCAACAGTCAGGGTGTCATAATTAAAAACAGGTCTGTCTGAAGCCGTGTTTTCTTTCTTTTGGGCACAGCCCGTAAAACTGATAAGCACAAAAAGAGTTGCCAATAAAAGGTTACGCATTCACTTCTCCGTTATGGTGTAATTGTTTTTGAAGCTAAAAGTGCCAGTATTATCAGACCGGCTACAATTCTGTAAACAATAAAAAGGTTCGTTGAGTTTTTCTTCAGGAATTTTAGCAGGAAATCGATTGCAAGATAACCGCTGATTCCCGAAACCACCGTTGCCACGCCTATGGTAAATAAATGATCGTTGTTCAGGAATTTCAGACCTTCCTTTAGCTGGAGCAATCCACTCGCCAGTATGGCAGGAATGCTTAGCAGAAAAGAGAAACGGGCTGCTGCTTCACGGTTCATACCCATAAAAAGTCCGGCGGTTATTGTTGTGCCGGATCGGGATGACCCCGGAATAAGTGCCAAAGCCTGTGCAATTCCAACCACGATGGCTTCTTTTATCCCGACATCTTCAATCCCTTTTTTGAATTTCGCAGTTTTCTCTGCAATAAAGAGTACAATCGCCAAAACAATCAGGGAAGTAGCAATAACATAAAGATTCTTGGTGAGGGCTCCTTCAATAATATCCTTAAAGCCCAAACCAATTATTACGACCGGAAGTGTTCCGATTATTACGAGCCATCCAAGCCTTGCATTCAACGACTGCACTTTGAAGCTTTTCCTCTGTACCAGGTTATCCCTGAAGAACTCTATGACAATGTTATATATATCTTTCGCAAAATATATCAGAATTGAAGCGAGTGTTCCAAGCTGGATTATGGCAATGATCGCTGTCCATTCTTCAGGTTTATTATTGTTTATCAACCCGAGCATCTTACCCGTGATGGTAAGGTGCGCAGTTGAGGATATTGGTAAAAATTCGGTGATTCCCTGTACTATGCCAAGGATTATTGCTTCGAGAATTGACATTTAATTCCTTAAAAAGTAAAAGAAATTCCTAATTTAAGCCCGAACGATAGGGAATTGATCGAAAGATCGCTCCCGCGGTGTTTCAGACTGTTACCGTTGTTTTTTGGAGTTCCGCCGGCATCATATCTTACATCCGCACCTATATATGCAAAAACTGTTTTTGACAAAGCCGTCGATCCCGAGCCTTTTAATACCACTCCGAATCCGGTGGAAGTATAGTCCAGACCGGTCACTACAAAAGGTTTTATCTCGTTTACGACCAGGAATCTTGGTCCGACTCCACCGCCCAGTTTGAAGCTGTATCCGTCACCCTTGATCATGTAGTATGCCATGGCAGTCGGAGAAATAAATTTGTAATTCAATTCATATTTCCCGTTCATGGTAATATTCGTAAACGAATTGAAGGCGTATGCCCCTTCGACAGCAAGTTGAAGTTTATCCCCGGCACTGTATCCTGCTTCGCCTGAGAATTCGATCATGGAGTTTATGTCTGCCATGTAATCACCGGGTGAGGCGAAATTTTCATTTACATAATCACGAAGGTTGGCGGAACTTGTCATGTTCAACCCCATGCTGACTCTTCCTTCCCACTGTGCAAACAGACCAGTCGTAAGAAGAAAAAAGAAAACAAACGGTTTTATTGGAAATTTAATCATCTTCAATATCTATTATATCCTCTGTGTGAACGCCCGGAAGCCGAAACTTGAAATAAATGAGAAATATGACTGCAGCCAGCAAATGGAGAATATATGTAACTCCATGCAGAAATGTAGCATAGGCGAGACCCAGTGCCTCAGGGCAACCGTAGAGCATAAGCATTGCTGTTTTAGTTATGGTGTGATAGCTTCCTATGCCGCCAGGAGTAGGAATTATTACCCCTATCGAACTGATACTCATGATAATCCATGCAGCAGATAGCCCTAGTGAATAACTTGTATCAAGTCCAAGTGCATGAAATCCTGCCCAGCTTGTTGCGGCATACCCGAGCATAATCAGAACACTGTAGATTATCGTCTTGATGTAGCTTTTTGTGGTCTTAAGAGAGGAAAAGCCGATTATCATCTTATGAAAAATCTCTTCGAGTTTCAAGGAAACTTTGGGTGAAAATTTACCGATCCACGAAGTGATAAACTCTGAAAATCTCTCTTTGTACCTGATAAGGAGAACAACAAACACAATAAGTGCAAGAAATCCACCTGTACCAAGTGTAATGGTCAACTTAAGCCAGCTCAATTCACCGGAGTAAATATCTCCCTCGTATATCCATCCGCTCAAAATAACCGCAAATGCGAAAAGAAGAATATCGATTATTCTTTCCACAATTACAGTTCCGAGAATGGAGGTTTTCGACATATTCTCTGATTTTCCTGCAGCTACTGCCCTGCCTAATTCTCCGAGTCTTGGGACTATATTATTCAGACCGTATCCGATGAGAACGGCTCCGAAAAGATTAAACGAATTTACATCAGGCTTCAGGGATTCCATAATGGCTTTCCATCTGAGAGCTCTGAACCAGTGAGCCGCCATCTGAAAAGCAACAAGAGCCACAATCCACCAGATTGATGCTCCCTCTATAAAACCCCATAATTGCGAGGTATCAACACCTTTGAATGCCCAATATAAAAAGAGAGCAGCAAGCCCTAATGATAACACATATACAATTATGTCGCGGGGTGAGAAGAATTTCTTCTTAGCGGAGGTCAACTACTTTAATATCTCCGGATGGTTTGAAAGTAAAATCACTGTCAGGTATTCCTTTGTTCAGTGAATATCCTGAAAAATTTATTTTCATCAAAACTTTTGAATTGTCTTCAATAGTTATAGATGAAATCAGATCCTGCCCGTCTTTTGTTATCTCAACCGATTTGAATCCAAGCTGCTTCCCTTTTTTGGGAGTCATCTTAACGGTATTTCCCGATCCCGACAGATCGCAGTCACCTGGAGTGTTGTTAATCAATTTATTGACACTCAGAAGAGAAACCGCTTTGTTATCTACTTTTGTGACGATCACTTTGTTCTGCTTTTTGTCATGATTCCAGTTCGTTTTACCGTCACTGACTATCAGGTTGTTTCCAAATGTCAGTCTGACCTTGTTCTCTTTTTTATAGGAGAAGGTACCTTTGGCAACAAGCGTTTTACCGCTGTATTGCTGATATGATGCTGAAATGTCGGTAAGACTGTTGAATTTCTTTTGAATTGCCTGAATTGTAGCATTCTGAGCAACAAGAGGCATGAACATGCCCGCAATCACCCAGCCAAGAATAAAAATTTTGCTTTTCATAAAAATATCCTTTTTCATGGTTTACTACAGATTCCGCAATATTGTTTCAAGTTCATCATCTGATTCAACCAGTATTTCCCTTGCCTTGCTTCCCTCTCCTGCTCCAACGATACCTGCAGCTTCGAGCTGATCAACTATTCTTGCAGCTCTTGCATATCCAACCTTCAATTTCCGCTGAAGGAAAGAGACAGAACCCTGCTGACTTCGAACCACAGATTGTGCAGCCTCGGTAAAGAGCGGATCCAGATCATTCAACGCTCCGGCATCAGTTCCCTTTTTGTCGATAAGCGAAGGCAATTCATAAATTTCATCAGGATACGGCTGCTCTGAAACCACTTCGATCAGTTTTTCTATTTCATCAGTGGTGATGTAGGCGTTCTGGATTCTTATCGGTTTTGGAGTGCCGGGAGGCAAATAAAGCATGTCACCTCTTCCGAGCAACTGTTCGGCACCGTTCATATCAAGAATGGTACGCGAATCGGTTCTTTGGGCGGTCTGATATGCAATTCTTGCGGGGAAATTCGCTTTAATAACACCTGTGATTACATCAACAGAAGGCCTCTGAGTTGCAACTACAAGGTGGATTCCAACCGCTCTTGCCATCTGAGCAAGTCTGGCAATCGGTTCTTCCACATCCTTGCCTGCTGTAATCATAAGGTCCGCCAACTCGTCAATCACAACCACTATGTAAGGCATAAACCTGTGGAGCAAGGCATCATCATCCCCTTTTGGTTTGATAGTGCCTGTCTTTATCTTGTTGTTATAGTCAACTATATTCCTCACTCCGATATTCGAAAGCTTGTCGTAACGGAGCTCCATTTCAAGCACAACAGATTTAAGCAAAATTACCGCACTCTGAGGCGATGAAACTATATACTCACTGATATCGGGAGATTTTACGAGGAAGTGGTGCTTTAATGTCTCATAGACAGAAAGCTCAACCTTCTTTGGATCAATAATAGCAAACTTCACTTCGGATGGATACTTTGAAAAAAGGAGCGATGCAATAATCATATTTACACCAACCGATTTTCCCGATCCCGTGGCTCCTGCAATCAAAAGGTGGGGCACCCGTGCAAGGTCATCCACAAAAGTCTGTCCCGAAATCGACTTTCCAAGGGCTATCGGCAAGGAACATTTGCTGTTCTTAAGATCTGGTAAAACCGAACCGGCGAGCACAATAGATGGATTATCGTTAGGAATTTCAACACCAATGGTACCCCTGCCCGGCATCGGAGCAATAATTCTTATTCCTTTTGCCGCAAGCGCCAAAGCGATATCATTTTCCAATGACAGAATTTTGCTGATCTTCACCCCGGGAGCAGGGACAATTTCAAACAGCGTAACCACAGGTCCTGCAGTGGTATCTATTTTTTCAATCTC
The DNA here is from genome assembly GCA_020161395.1 of Bacteroidota bacterium. Taxonomy (NCBI): domain Bacteria; kingdom Pseudomonadati; phylum Bacteroidota; species Bacteroidota bacterium. The sequence goes on along the minus strand of JAIUOE010000007.1, from coordinate 115,258 downwards.
AATGTCAAAGAGTGCGAGCTTTTCTTTTAATCTTATTTTTTTACTCTCGAGCTCCGCCTCCTCGGCATAATGACCCGAGTCATCAGCCTTAATGAGAAAATCACCGTCAGGGATGCTATAATCATCTGTCGAAAATCTTGCTTCAGGAACAGCTCTCTCAACTTTTGGGGGTGGAGGTACAATATCGGGATTTGTTTTGACGGAAGTGGTAAAAACAGGCTTCGGTCTGACCGGTTGAACCGGTTCGGGGATAATCTGTTCGAATTCAAGTTCATCGGCAAAAACGGGTGGTTTTTCCGATTTCTCCCCTTTGATCACTTTGCTGATTTTATCCTGACTTTTTTCGAGAGACGATTTCCTCTCCTCTCTCTGTGAAGAAACCTTCTCCGATTTTTCCTTCACTTTATTCACACCCGATTCGAATGCATCTTTTCCCTTGTCGGCAAGAAATACAAAAAACCTGTCAATCTTTAAATCAAAAGTAATGACCAGTACCGTGACCATAAGAACTACAAAAAGTGTGACCGACCCGATGCCTCCGAGAAACTGATATGCGAGTCCGCCCATGGTCTTCCCAAGCCCGCCTGCAAGAATAACCGCAGTATCCTCGACAATACCACCGAGTGCATAAACCGTTCCCCAGAATGATGCGAGAATAAAAGCCGAACTTAAAAGAAAATTGGTAATGTAAATCAGTCTGCGAATATCAACTTTTTTAAACAGCACAAAGCCCCACATCCCGGTGATTACAGGGATGACGAGGGAGAAATATCCGAATGCTGATTTGACAAAGAAAAGGGCAATGTAGGCTCCGGCTATTCCCAGCCAGTTTTTTGTGGGGAGTGCCTTCACCGATGCATTTCTGACCTGCGGATCATCCGCGGGAGAAAATGAAAGGATGCTCAGAAAAAGGAGAACGGAAAACGAAATGATGAAAAGACCCAACAGCCTTTTCTTCTTCTCCTGCGATAACTCAAAATAAGTTCTGCCGCTGTCTTTTTTCGTTTTTCCGCTCATCCTGTGCCGGATCAGTTATTTGTTAAATGATGTGCAGGGTCATAAAGTTTAATCGAAGAATTCTCAAATACAGGAACGATGTCGGTAATGTTGGTCTGTGCACAGTATTCAAGGTCTTCAATAAACCCTTCTGTCTCAAGAATTTTGCCGTGCTCGCTTACTCCAAAGAGAGACCGCAGATCGGAACCGTACTTCTCGTAAAGATCCAATGCGACTTTTGAAGCATCTGAAAGTGTTAGATCATTTTTTAATTTGAGCAATTCACTTATCAGCATTCCGGCACAAACAGTATCTTCCAGACTGAAATCTCCATGTCTGCCCGAGCAAACTATGTCATACTCTTTCCCAAGGTTCACAAGCACTTCCGCAACTTTTGAAACATTAAGGAATGAACAGATCAGGGTACCACTTCCATACTTGGTTTTTACGATGGCTTTGGAACCGTTCGTTGTAAAAAAGACAATTGATTTCCCTTTTACGACGGTTTCGACATATTCAAATGGTGAGTTCCCGAGGTCAAATCCCTCGATCTTCTTCGAATTCTTTTCACCACCCCTCATGGTCCTTCCGCCAAAAGAACTTGCGGATGCTATCTTACTGAAATCAAGTGAGCCCACCGGCACAATCTCTTTCGCACCATTCATGATAGCCGTGGTGATTGTTGTTGTCGCTCTCAGTACATCAATCACGACAGCTATCCTTCCGGCAAAATACAGCTCTTCCACCATTAACGGAGTCAATATAGTATTAATTCGCATCTTAACCCTGTCTATTTCTTTATGAAGGGCAGCTTTGTAACGCTTACAGGGATTCTGTTCCCTCTAACCATCATCTCAAGTCTGCTGTCAGAATTTAAGTAATTTACATCTATGTACGCAAGAGCAATTCCTTGATCGAGCACAGGACTTACTGTCCCGCTTGTCAGATTACCAACAACTGTATCGCCTGCCATTACTTCATAACCGTGTCTCGGAAATGATTTTGTGAGACAAACAAGGGGTGTAAGTTTTCTCTTTAGACCGTCTTCTTTTATTTTCAGAAGAGAATCTTTACCGGTAAACTTCTCTTTTTTCAGTTTGGTGATCCAGCCCAAACCCGCTTCGAGTGGATTTGTAGTCGCATCAATATCGTTACCGTAAAGACAAAAACCCATCTCAAGTCTGAGAGAATCGCGGGATCCAAGTCCGCACGGTTTGATAAAATAATCATTGCCGTGTTTCATCAAAGCATCCCACAACTTGCATGCCATCTCTTCATCCCCTGTGAAGTAAAGTTCGTATCCAAGTTCACCCGTATAACCGGTTCTCGAAATCAAAACTTTCTCTCCCGCAAACTCACCATAAGTGAAGTGGTAATACTCGATATCGATTTTGATGCCAAATACCGCTTCAACCACTTTTTTGGAATATGGACCTTGAACAGCAATAAGAGTAAACTCATCGCTTACATCTTTAATGCTCACTCCATGAGTATTGTTCCTGTGCATCCATTCAATATCTTTTTCAATGTTTGATGCATTGATAACAAGCATGAACTTTTTCTGATCAAGCTTGTAAACAAGCAGGTCATCCACGATACCGCCATCCTCATAACACATTGCAGAATACTGAACTCTGCCCGGGAAGAGTGTGGATACATCATTTATCGTAAGGTTCTGTACATATTCAAATGCAGCATCACCTTCGATAATTACTTCGCCCATGTGACTCACATCAAAGAGCCCCACGCTGTTTCTTACCGCCTTGTGCTCGGCAATTATCGATTCATACTGAATCGGCATGCTGTAGCCGGCGAATTCAACCAATTTGGCACCATGTTTCACATGTTCTGAATAAAGTCTGGTCTTTTTCACGATTTACCTGTACTTATAATTTCGTTTTTCAAATCTATAAATATAAAATTTCTTTCTCTCAATTCATACTAAATTGAGGAACCGGAAATCACAAATCTGTTATAATCCCTGTTAAATCCTGTTTGGTTTTACGGGCAATAACTTTGAACTGATCTGAATTGAATGCATTATCCTCTTCAATTCTGATTCTAAGCATGTATCTCATCTGCATCTTTGCGAGTGTACTCGGGAACCCTTCCTTGAGTTTCTGCGCTACGAATGGATGGCATTTAATAATAATCGAACGATGTGGTGCCTCGGTTCTGTATTTACCGAGCCATTCATCAATTTCATGAATGAGGTGCGACTTCTTCGTCAGCAAGCCTGTTCCCATGCAAACGGGACAAGTCTCGGTTAGAGCCTGCATGATGTTCTGTCTTACCCTCTGTCTGGTTATCTGAACAAGGCCAAAGTCGGACATAGGGAGAATGGATACCTTCGCGCGGTCTCTTCTGAACTCTTTCTTGAGCTCATCGTAAACTTTCTTTCTGTTCTTTTCATCCTCGAGATCGATAAAGTCGATAACGATCAAACCGCCTATATCCCTTAAACGCAACTGATGCGCAATTTCGCGGGCTGCTTCCAGATCGGTTTTCAGGGAGTTCAACTCCTGATCCTTGCTGGCTGCATATTTTCCGCTGTTTACATCGATTACAACCATCGCTTCCGTATGCTCGATTACGATATGTCCGCCACTCTTCATTGCCACTTTTCTAGCGAAAAGTTCTTTTATCTGCTCCTCAACCTTGAAAGCTTCGAAGATCGGTTCCTCTGATCGGACCTGTTCAACTTTGTCGAGTAACTCAGGCTGCGAGACTGCAATGTAATCTTTAATCTCTTTGAATACTTTTTTGTTGTCGATGTACACTTTTGAGATGTCAGAGGTGAAAAGATCCCTGATGACACTTGAAGTGGTCGAGACATCCTGATAAATAATGGCAGGGGGGGTTCCACTTCTCGCCTTTTCCTGAATCTTTTTCCAAAGTTTCAAGAGGCTTCTCAAGTCATCTTTAATCTGCTCTTCCGCCTGACCGCGGGCAACAGTTCTGATGATCAAACCGTAATTCTGGGGAAGAAGACTCTTCGCAATAATACGAAGGCGCTTTCTTTCGCGGAAGTCCGTAATCTTTTTCGAAACACCGATCTTGTTGTCGTAAGGGAGGAGAACACAAAATCTGCCCGGTATTGAAATAGCCGAACTCACCCGCACGCCTTTATTGACTACGGGCTCTTTTGTGATTTGCACAAGGATTGGTTCCCCCTTCTGCAAGATGGGGACACCATTTATGAATTTTGTCTGGACGATGGCATTCTCTTCGTCTGCGGCAACCCGTGCCACATTATCGTCTTCATCATCCTCTTCATCAATCATTGCCTGAAGTTCCTTGGTTTTCTCTCCAATATCTGAAAAGTGGAGAAAACCATCGTGCTTCATGCCGATGTCAATGAATGCTGCTTTAATGCCGGGAAGTACCCTGGCTACTTTGCCAAGATACACATCTCCAACCATCCTCCGGTTTTCGGAGTAATCGACGAAGAAATCTACTAATTTCCCGTCTTCCGTTATCGCCACACGGGTCTGTGTGTTCGATGAATTTATAATAATTTCTTTTAACATAGGTAGTTAAACTCTTTGTATTTAACAGGTTTTGAACTACTGCAAATATTCCAATTCCACTTAGATGTACGCCACCCGCGAGCCTTTTGGGTTCGGGTTCAAGGTAATAAAACATTAAGATGAAGTTTCCGAGAAACTCGATCATTCTTTTCAAAACTTGGTGATTGATGAGGATGTCCCCTTCTTCAGGGGACATCCAATAAATTTATTCTTCGTTATGTTTAACTTCTGCAGTTGCGGCTGCTTCCTTAAGAAGAGCTTTGCGGCTCAGACTGTATTTCCCGCCCTCAATGCGAAGAAGTTTTACCTTAACTTTATCGCCTTCTTTGAAGTAGTCGGTAACTTTATGCACTTTTTTCATATCTATTTCGGATATGTGCACGAGTCCTGACTTACCGGGGAGAATTTCCACCAGCGCACCGAATTCCATGAGTTTGGTTACGACACCGTCGTAAACTTCGCCTACAACCGGTTGAGTGGTCATCAGTCTTATTCTTGTAGCTGCACCGTTGGCTGACTCTGCATTTGGACCTGCAATCTGGATTGTTCCGTCATCATCTATCGAAATATCAACTCCGAATTCTTTCTGCATGCCCTGAATTGTCTTTCCACCGGGTCCTATGATCGAACCGATAAGTTCAGTAGGAATCTGAAGTGTGGCAAGAGTTGGGGCAAAGGAACAAAGTTCCGGTCTTGGTGCTGATATTGCACTGTTCATTATTCCGAGGATATGAAGTCTTCCCTGTTTTGCCTGTCTAAGAGCTATCTCCATTACTTCAAACGAAACACCCTTTATCTTGATGTCCATCTGAAATCCGGTGATACCTTCATCAGTACCTGCAACTTTGAAATCCATATCGCCAAAATGATCCTCGTTACCGAGAATGTCGGAAAGGACGGCAAACTGATCACCTTCTTTTATCAAGCCCATCGCAATTCCTGCAACCGCTTTTTTTACAGGAACACCGCCATCCATGAGGGCGAGCGATCCGGCACAAACTGTTGCCATGGATGATGAACCGTTTGACTCAAGAATATCACTTACGAGACGGAGTGCATACGGGAAATCCTTTTCAGCAGGGATCATTCTTTTGAGTGATCTTTCAGCAAGGTTTCCATGTCCCACTTCTCTTCTGCCAACGCCTGAGTATCTTCCAACTTCACCAACTGAAAATGGAGGGAAATTGTAGTGAAGATTAAATCTCTTCACAGTCTCATCCAGCAAACCGTCGATGGTCTGCTGATCATTTTTTGATCCAAGGGTAAGTGTTGTAAGACTCTGTGTTTCTCCTCTTGTGAAGAGTGCAGAAGCGTGAGTGCGGGGAAGTATGCCGAGATCGACAGTGATTGGTCTGATCTCGTGTGTTTTTCTGCCGTCAAGGCGAAGATTCTCATCAAGAATACATTTGCGAATCAGTTCATACTGGAAATCGTGCAGAAATGTATTTATTGTTTTTTCCTGCTCTGGATATTTTTCAGCGAGCGCTTCGTTTGTCTCTGCAAAAATTGCATCGAAAGCATCACTTCTTTCCTGTTTTGCCATGACAGTGTAGATTGCAGATTTAAGTTTGTCATATGCAAGGGCTTTTACTTCTTCAAGAAGTGTCTGATCAATTTCCTTTGGTGTTACGACCATCTTTGGTTTGCCGCACTCGGCAGCAAGTTCGGAGATGGCAGTTACAATTTTCCTGATCTGCTCCTGAGCAAATTTCAATGCTTCGAGCATCACTTCTTCAGATACTTCCGAAGCTTCGCCTTCCACCATCATAATCGAGTCGTCTGTTCCTGCTACAATCAGCTCGATGTCACTCTGTTCAACCTGTTCGAATGTTGGATTAACCACAAACTCGCCGTTTACTCTTCCGACTCTTACTCCTGCGATAGGACCAAGAAAAGGAATATTCGATACTGCAAGGGCGGCTGAAGCACCAACGATAGCAATTACATCGGGATCGTTTTCTTTATCAAACGAATGTGTGGTTGCTACGATCTGTGTCTCATTTCTGTAGCTGTCATCAAACAGAGGTCTGATAGGACGGTCGATAAGTCTTGATGTCAGTACCTCTTTTTCCGATGGCTTTCCTTCTCTCTTGAAAAATCCACCCGGGAATTTTCCTACTGAGGCAAGTTTTTCCCTGTATTCAACCTGAAGAGGGAAAAAATCGATCCCTTCAGGTGCTTTGGGAGAAGCCACGGCGGCGACCAATACCATCGTATCGCCATATCTGACCATCACTGAACCGGCTGCCTGACGGGCAAATCTTCCGGTTTCAAAGCTTAGTACTTTTCCGCCTATTTCAACTTCTTTTGTGTATATCATTATTTAAGCCTTACTTTCTAATATTCAATTCTTTTATGATTGCTCTGTATCTGTTGATGTCTTTTGCGATAAGATAGTCGAGCAATCTTCTTCTCTTGCCTACCAGCATAAGAAGCCCTCTTCTCGAGTGGTGATCCTTTGCATGTGCCTGAAAATGAGCGGTCAGGTCATTGATTCTCTTTGTCAAAAGTGCTATCTGCACTTCGGTCTTCCCTGAATCTTTTTCGTTTTCACCATACTTTTTGATTATCTCAAGTTTTTCTTGATTAGTCATTGTGTTTTCCTGTTTTTGTTTGTTCGATTCGACCCCAGAAACAACCGGAGCCAATTAATTAAATGTTTATAAACTTTTTAAAACTTCGACAGCGGAATTTTTGTCCTTGTCTATCTGGTTTGCGAGGTCCTGTTTTGTAATAAACCTCATCTCTCCTCTGATACGGTCGATGAATTTCACGCGAAGTGTCTTTCCGTATAGGTCGTGGCCCGGAAATTCAATCAGATGAACTTCAACAGCAAGGTCCTTCAGGTTGAATGTCGGTCTTCTTCCAACATTCAAAACGCCTTTGTAAATTTTTTCTTCCACTTCCACCATTACAGCGTAAACGCCGTTGGCGGGAAGCAACTTGTTCTCGGAGTCGCACTCAAGATTAGCCGTCGGATATCCGAGCTCTCTGCCTCTTTTGTCACCGTGAACAACCTCTCCAAATATCTCATATTCGCGTCCCAGCAGTTCCGCAGCTCCTTTTACATTGCCTTCGGCGAGGAGTTTTCTTACTTGCGTGCTGCTGATATTGGTCTGATTTTGCATTACAGCCTCAACATATGTTACTTTAAATCCGGTTTTATCTGCTAACTTTCTAATGAAATTTTCGTCACCGCTTCTCCCTTTTCCGAAACGGTGATCGTATCCGACAATTATTTCTTCTATTCCGGTGCCATTTAATATAAACTTTGTGAAGAAGGAATCTGCGTCCAGCTCCGAAAAATCGAGTGTAAAATTGATGATAAAAACTTCATCAATTCCGAGGTTCTCAAAAATACGCAATTTTTCACTTGTGGTTGTGAGCAATTTAATGTCACCACCTTTGAAAACCACCTGCCTCGGGTGCGGGTCGAAGGTAATCAGAAGCGACCTGCAGCCTGACTTTTTGGCATTCGTCATTAAAATATCGAGAAGCAGTTGATGACCCTTGTGAACGCCATCAAAAGTGCCTATGGTCAGCACTGTCTTGTCTGACTTTGGAACTTCGCTGAGGTCACGATAAATTTTCATCAGCTCACATCTCTTGTATCTGCATTGAATATCTCTCTGAACGATTCAATAGTAACCGCATCTTCCACTCTGAATTCACCGATCGCTGTCCTTCTTAAGGACGACAGGTAAGCCCCACAACCGAGTTTTTCACCCATGTCATGTGCCAAAACCCTGATATATGTACCTTTTGAGCAAACCACACGAAAAGAGACCACAGGATGCTCCCAGGAAGTTATCTCAAATTCCTCAACCGTTACCCGGCGGGTTTCCCTCTCTATTGTTTCACCTTTTCTGGCGAGAGTATAGAGCCGTTGCCCGTTTTTGCTTACTGCGGAATACATTGGAGGCAGTTGATCAATCTCACCGGTAAGCCCGGCAGCAACCCTGAGTATGTCATCGATCTTGATGTGCGAGCTTTCATTTCTGATGTGCACCTCGGTTTCGGTGTCCATCGAAGGAGTCTGTTCACCCAGCACAATTGTTCCGGTATATTCCTTCACAAGACCCATGTAACTCTCAATTTTACGGGTCGATTTCCCTGTACATATTATCAGAAGACCTGTAGCCTTTGGGTCGAGAGTGCCGGCATGTCCAATCTTTTTAAGATGAAGCACCCGCCTCAGTCTGTAGATCACATCGAATGATGTGATCCCCAACGGTTTATCAATCAGTATAGTCTGACCGGCAGAGAAATCAATTTCCTTGTAACTCGTTACCGGTCTGGTTATCATTCTTGTGTATCTGTTTTAGAAGTCCCTCGATCTTTTCAACATAGTCGGAAGTATCGTCCACGAAAAACCTTAATTCAGGCATGAATCTCACTCTTATTTTAGAAGCAAGTTCATGTCTTATTGAAGGTATCTCCGCGGTTATCTTTTCGAGGGCATTCTTCCTCTGTTCTTTATCGAACACCGAAAAATATACCTTTGCCACCTTGAGATCGGGACTAAGCTTTACAGCCGTAATGGTTATCAGTCCAAATTCCCTGTCATGATACCTGAGGAGCATAATCATGCTCAATTCATCTTTTATCTGACTCTCAAGTCGTGCAACTCTGTGTCCCATCTCAGTACCTCGATTCCGTCTTACAGATCAATAAATTATTCGAGTTTTTTCTTGGTTTCAACAACTTTGAAGCCTTCGATTATGTCGCCGGTCTTTATGTCATTGAAATTCTGAACACTGATACCGCACTCATAGTTGGTATCCACTTCTTTTACATCATCCTTGAATCTCTTGAGTGAGGAAATCTCGCCAGTAAAGATCACAAGTCCGTCTCTGATCACACGGATTCTGTCGTTTCGGGTAATTTTACCTTCGATGACATAGCAACCTGCAACAGTTCCGATTTTCGGCACCTTGAATGTATCCCTTACTTCCACTGAAGAGGTAATTTCTTCGGAAAGTATTGGTGAGAGCATTCCTTCGAGAGCCTGTTTCACTTCGTTGATGGCGTCGTAGATGATGTTATAAATTCTTATATCGACTTTTTGAGTCTCCGCAAGCTTTCTTGCGTTCATATGAGGTCTCACATGGAAACCGATAATGATGGCATTTGATGCATTTGCAAGAAGAACATCGCTTTCAGAAATCGCACCGACACCTTTGTGAATAACTCTTACTTTTACTTCTTCTGTGGAAAGTTTCATAAGCGAGTCGGAAACAGCTTCCACTGATCCATCCACATCACCTTTTACGATGATTGGGAGTTCACTTACACCACCGATTGAAATCTGTCTCGAGATCTCATCCAGAGTGATATGATGAACCTGCTTGCTGTCGAGTTCTCTCTTCAACTGCTGTCTTCTTATAGCGATCTCACGGGCTGTTCTTTCAGTATCCACTACAATAAACTGATCACCTGCCTGTGGAGCACCTTCAAATCCGAGTACGAGTACGGGTGAAGAAGGCGGGGCTTCATTCATTTTCTTGTTTCTCTCATCAAACATCGCTCTTACGCGACCGTGCTGGTTACCGCAGACAAAGATATCTCCCTGTCTCAGTGTTCCTTTTTGAATAAGAACTGTTGCGGTGACACCTCGGCCTTTGTCAAGCTGCGACTCGATTACAACGCCTCTTGCCTCGCGGTTCGGATTGGCTTTAAGGTCGAGCACTTCAGCTTCAAGGAGTACTTTTTCAAGAAGTGCATCGATATGCAAACCTTGTTTGGCAGAAATTTCAACACTTTGATATCTTCCGCCCCATTCTTCAACGAGCACATTACGGTCGGCAAGCTGTTGCTTTATCTTTTCAATATTTGCACCCGGCTTGTCAATCTTGTTGATAGCAACGATTATCGGAACATTTGCAGCCTGAGCATGCGAAATAGCTTCCACTGTTTGGGGCATTACCGCATCATCTGCGGCTACAATCAGAATTACAATGTCAGTTACCTGAGCTCCACGGGCACGCATCGCGGTGAACGCTTCGTGACCGGGTGTATCCAGAAATGTTATATACTGGCCTTCGTTAACTTCAACTTTGTAGGCACCGATGTGCTGGGTGATACCACCCGACTCGCCGGCTACCACATTCGAACTTCTTATATAATCGAGAAGGGAGGTTTTACCGTGATCCACATGTCCCATGATCGTTACCACGGGGGATCTTGGTTCAAGTTCTTCTTCACTGTCTCCGATATCCTCAAGAACATCGTTTGTATATTCCTGTTCCACCTCAACTTCGAACCCGAACTCATCGGCAACAAGTGTGATGGTGTCAAGCTCAATCCTCTGATTTATCGAAACCATAAGACCAAGTGCGATACACTTCGAGATTACCTCTCCGACACTTACACCCATAACATTTGCAAGTTCAGAGACAGACATAAACTGATTTACTCTGATAATTTGTTCATCTATCCTGCGCTGCTCATCGAGTCTTTCCTGTGCTTCCATTCTCTCTTTGCGTTTTCTTTTACGCATCGAGGCTCTGTTGGAAATTACAGAGTCTTCTGTGGTAAGCATGGTTTTTCTGATCGATTCCAGAACTTCTTTCTGATCGATCTCCAATTTCTTTACTTTGGCTTTTTTCTTAACCGTTTCGGTTTCTTCTATAACCTGTTCCCTCTTTTTAGATTTGTTTTTCTTTTTCTTCTTGGCTTTTTTCTTTTCCGCATCCTCTGACGACTCGACAGCCGGTTTTTCTTCCGTCCTTACGATCGATTCGGGCTTTGGTTCTTCCTTCTTCGGTTTAGGTGTCTCAGCCTCGAATCTTCCGAGAATTTTAAGACCCATCTGCTTTCCGGTACGGGGATCGAAACTGTATTTTCTGGGGGGGATTCCCTTGTCTTCGGCTGGTTTTTCGGGTGTTGGCTCCGTTTCTTCAGGCTCATCGGGTTTTATCAGAGCTTCTATTTCAGGAGATACCCGTTCTTCAACTACAACTTCCTCAACAGGTTTCACCTGAACAGGTTCAGTTACTGTTGCAGGAGGTGCAACAGGTGGTTTTTCCTCCTCCTTCACTTCAGCTTCCTGCGCAACCGTTACCACGGGAGCAGGTGTCACAGATTCAACGACAACAGGTTCGGGGACCACAACTTCCTCTTTCACAGGAGGCACTTCGACTGTTTCTGTTTTGACAACTTCCTCAACAGGGGCAGGCACCTCTTCTTTTACCGGAGGTTTATCGCTTACGCCGGAGAGTTTTCTGTTGAACTCTTCCAGTTTTGTGTAATGTTTTTCAGCCCGTTCAATATCTTTTTTAAACTGCACCTTCACATCCTCGAGCATCACGGGAGTCAGAGGAGTGTTGATGGTCTTTACATCGTATCCTTTTTTCTTGAGATACTCAACAATAGCCTGTGCAGATACATTGAACTGCGACGCAAAATTGTGAATTCTAATCTTTTGCTCTTTTGGTTCAGACATCTATCTGTGATCCTATCTTTCTAATCCTGCATTCTGTTTTTGAGGATGTCCAAAATTCTGTCAACTTGTTCCTCATCATCCTCAAAAATCTCAAGCAGTTTTTCTTTTCCGGCTTTTATTGCATCTTTTACAGTATCAAGCCGGTTGTTTATAAGAGTTTCGTAAACTTCGGCACCAAGCTCACGCTTGCACTCAATAAGTTCCACTCCATCTTCATAATCTTCAATGTCTTTTTCAATCCGGTGGAAGTCGATGTTGTATCCGGTCACCTGCATAGCAAGTCTGATATTCACTCCATTTCTTCCAACTATCATCGCCGCCTGTGATGCTTCAGCAAAAATCACAGCGTTTTTGTTTACTTCATCGAGCTCAATCGATTTCAGTTTCCCGGGTGCCAGTGCTCTCTGGATCATGATAACAGGATCATCAGAATATGCAAAAACATCGATATTCTCGCCGGCAAGCTCTTTTATGATCGAATGAATTCTTACACCCTTCATACCGACACACGCACCGACAGGGTCAACCCTCTTGTCCATCGATTCAACAGCCACTTTAGCTCTCTCACCCGCCTGACGGGCGATTCTTCTCAATTCGATTATTCCATCGTAAACTTCAGGCACTTCAAGTTCAATAAGTCTTCTGAGGAGTTCAGTATCGGCACGGGAAATGATAATTTCAGGTCCGCTCTTCCCTCTTCTGACCTCTTTCACAATCGCTCTGATTGTGTTGCCTTTGTAATATCTCTCGTGAGGAATCTGTTCTTCACGGGGAAGCATAAGTTCATTTTTGTTGTGGTTTACAAGAACATCATTCTTGCGGATTTGATAAATGTCGCCGATGACGATCTCACCCACGAGTCTTTTGTACTCGTTCAGGATGATCTCTTTCTCGATTTCACGAATCCTTTGGTTAAGATTCTGCTTGGCAAGATTTATGAGTCTGCGCCCGAAGGTTGCCAGCTTTAACTGCTCCACATACTCATCACCTACATCAAGCTCATCCTCATTACCAAGTCTGTTCACTTCTTCGAGACTGATCTGTTTTTCAGGATTCTCGACTTCTTCGACTATTTCTCTCACAAGAAATATTTCGATGTCGCCTCTGTCCATGTTAACAACTACGGAGTAGTTTGCTTCTTCACCATATTTTTTACGAACAAGCAATCCGAAGATGTCTTCAATTATTCCATGAAGCACATCCTTGTCCACTCCTTTTTCTCTCACCATCGCCGCAAACGATTCAACTATGTCTGCGTTCATTTCTCTTCCTCCACTAAAAACTTACTTTAACCTTGGCACTCAGAACATTCTGAAAACCAATAATTCGTGATTCTTTGTTTAATTCAAATGTTAAAAGGTCATCTTCAACCTGAAGCAGTTTCCCTTTTATTTTCTTTTTCTCTTCACCTTCCGAGTAGGTTACCTCGAATTCCCTGCCGGTGTGCTTTTTATACTGTTTCAAATGCACCAGTGGTCTGTTGACCCCCGGTGATGAAACATCAAACCTGACAGGTCCCTCAAAAAGGTCTTCCTCATCGATTATCTTGCTGATGTCCCGGCTGACGGCTGCACAAATGTCAGCAGTCACACCCTCTTCCCCGTCGATGTACAATTCGACAACTTTTACCTTGCCTTCACCCTTCATTACAAAATCTATGAAAAGCATCCCGTGCTCTTCAACTGTCTGAAGGCATATCTCTTTTATTCTGTTGATTGCGTCAATCATAATTGCTTTCTAAAAAAAAACGCCCTGTGTCCGTAGGGCGAATAATCAGATTACAAATATAGCAATTTTAAAGGATTTTAACAAATATACTATCTTTCTCCAGCATTAATTTTCGCAGGTTAAAAAGCATTTCACCGTATGCAGATGATTCTGCAAAAAACCATCCGGTAATGATATCTAAAATCATATTTCTGTTGCATTTGTGAAAATTATTAATTATTATTGTTGGTCACTTTCCAATCTACACACAGGACAAAAACATGAAGTTCCGTGACTTTAAAATCGGTGCCCGCCTGGCAACTGGATTCTCTATAGTAATCTCTCTGATCCTCTGTTCACTTGTTGTTTCCATTTACAACATTAATATTCTCTCAGACCAGACAACTCTCCTCTACAGACACCCTTTTACAGTTACAAATACAATCAAGATGATAAACATTGAATCAGAGAGAATGCGAAGGATCCTGAATAAAATGGTAATTTTCCCGGAAAGTCACGACTCCCTGATTGCCGAAATTGATTCATCCAATCACCGTATTCTTTCATATTTTCCGGTTTTAAAAGAGAGATACCTCGGTGACAAACAAGACCTGGATGATCTTGAGTATGCATATTCAAAACTTGCTGAAAGCCGTTTTCAACTCATAACCGCCATTGAATCCGATGATGTCGCCCGTGCGAAAAAACTGCTCGTCGCACGGGAAGAACTGGTAAAATTATTTGAAATCGAGTTGAAGGATGTCCTGAATTTTGCAAACAACAAAGCAAAAGCCTTCTACGAAAATTCGGAGGTGGTGAAAGAGGATACCAAGGTATTGACTTATTTTTTTCTTCTTCTCCTTATGCTTGCAAGCGGTATCACGGGGTACCTGATAACAAGAGGGATCAGGAAACCGGTCGATCTGATAAGTAAAAAAGTCAAACTGATTGAGCAGGGGGAATTTTACTCCAAAATCGACTACGATTCGAAGGATGAACTGGGATCGCTTGCCAGGATAATTAATCAGGTGTCCGACTCGCTTGGTGACTATACTGCCAAAGCTGAAATTCAGAACTGGCAAAAATCCGGAATAAACAGTCTCAACGATACTTTAAGAGGTGAACCAAAAGTTACGGAACTTGCCGACAAGGTTTCTGCTTTTCTTAGTGAATACACCGGTGCATTTATCTGTGCTTTCTATGTGACTGACAGCGATGAGGAATACCTTACGCTGGCAGGAGGTTTCGCTATCAGCGATGTCGAACGGGCTAATAATACGGTTAAATTCAAAGAAGGTCTCACCGGGGAATGTGCCGCTTCACGCCGCCATCTTCATGTCAGGAATGTTAAAGACAGCCATTTCTTTATCTCATCTGCCACGGGAAAATCGCTGCCGAGTGAAATTTTCCTCTTCCCCCTTGTTTATGCAGAAAAACTTTACGGCATAGTCGAACTTGGGAAATATGGAATATTTTCCACCCGGGAGATCGAGTTCCTGTTAAGTACTTCTGCCATTATAGGAGCCGCTGTCAATTCCTCCAAATCGAGAGAATCGCTGACGGATCTCCTTATGAAGACTCAACAACTCGCAGAGGAACTTCAGGTGCAACAGGAGGAATTAAGAAGCTCGAACGAGAAACTCGAAGTGCAGCAGGAAGAACTCCGTGCTGCCAATGAGGAACTAGAAGAGCAGACAACCGCCCTGAAATTTTCCGAGGAAAGACTGAAATCGCAACAGGAAGAACTCGAAGTAATAAATGAAGAACTCGAAGAGAAAAACGAATCCCTGCAGAAACAGAAAGCAGATATTCAATTAGCAAGAGAGGAACTTGAAATAAAAGCCGAGGAACTCGCGATCGCCAGTAAATACAAATCAGAATTCCTGGCAAATATGTCCCACGAACTGAGAACCCCCCTCAACAGTCTTCTTATACTGTCAAAAATGCTCGGTGACAATAAAAAGGGCAACCTCACTGAAGATGAGGTGGAATCGGCTGAAGTGATTTACAGAAGCGGTTCTGACCTCCTCAATCTCATTAATGAGATCCTCGACCTTTCAAAAATTGAAGCCGGCAAGATGGAACTCCATATTGAGAAGGTCCCGGTTGAAATTATACGAAGAAATGTTGAGTCAACTTTCAAACATTCTGCGGCTCATAAAGGACTGGAATTTGATCTCTCCATCGGCGAGCACATACCCGATTCAATCGAAACTGACAAGCAACGACTGGAACAAATTCTAAAGAACCTGATCTCGAATGCGATAAAATTCACCAAAACCGGGAAGGTCACTGTCAGAATCGACATGCCAAAGGCTTCAGATAATCTCTTCCGAAGCGGATTGAACAGAAATGAATGTGTTGCCATCACTGTTGCCGACACCGGTATCGGCATCCCGCTCGAAAAGCAAAAAGTAATATTTGAGGCATTCCAGCAGGCTGATGGCGGAACATCACGCGAGTTTGGCGGCACCGGACTCGGTCTCTCGATTTCCAGAGAGCTTTCACATATCCTCGGTGGCGAAATCCAGGTCGAGAGTATCCCCGGCACCGGCTCCTCTTTCACACTCTTCCTTCCTCTCAAGTTCCCGGGACTGAATACTCCCAAAATTGCCGCCGAGCCAGTGACTTTGCCGAAGCCGAAGGAGCCCGAAGAAGTTGTTATTCCCCCGGTTAAAGTTGAAAAACCGCATAAAATTTCGGTAAACGACGACAGAAAAGATATCACGGAAAAGGACAAGGTCGTTTTAATTATTGAGGATGACCCGGACTTCGCTAAACTTTTGCTTAAGGAATGTAAAGAGAAAAATCTTAAGGCAATAGTTGCACTTACGGGTTATGAAGGTCTGGAACTGGCACTGAGATTTCTGCCCATGGCTATCCTCCTCGACCTGGGTCTCCCCGATATCAATGGTATCGATATTCTGACCCGGCTGAAAGAATCCTCGAAAACCCGGCACATCCCTGTACATATAGTAAGCGGTGCCAATACCGTAAGGGAAGCTCTGAACAAGGGAGCCATTGGTTATCTCGCCAAACCGGTTGCAAAAGAAGATATTGATGATGCGATTACACGGCTAGAGGAATTCTCCAATAAAAAAGTGAAGGACATCCTTCTTATTGAAGATGACATAAATCTTCAAAGAAGCATCTCCAGACTTATCGGCGACTCGGATGTAAAGATTTCAACGGTGGAAACCGGGAGTGAGGCAATCGAACTGCTCGCCGACGGTCACTTTGATTTGATGATTCTCGACCTTGGGTTGCCCGACATGACAGGCTTCGAGCTCCTCCAGTCACTGGAACAGTTCGAATCTAATCTTCCTCCGGTAATTGTTTATACGGGAAGGGACCTCTCCAAGGAAGAGGATGCCGAACTTCGAAATTATGCTGATTCCATTATCATCAAAGGAGTCCGTTCCGAAGAAAGACTGCTCGATGAAACTTCTCTCTTTCTGCACAGACTTGTAAACAAAATGCCCGAAAACAAAAAGAGAATGATCCTCGACCTGCATGAAACCGACCAGCTCTTCAGAGGAAAAAAAGTATTGATAGTGGACGACGACATGAGGAATGTTTTTGCTCTGTCAAAACTTCTCTCCGACAAAGGCATGAATATTCTGAAGGCTGAAAATGGCAGAAAAGCCATCGAGATTATCTCCTCCGAACCGGATATTGATCTCGTAATTATGGATATAATGATGCCCGAGATGGACGGATACGAAACAATCAGAAGGATCAGGGAAAAGGAAGAATTCTACGACATCCCGATTATTGCAGTTACGGCTAAAGCCATGAAAAAAGATTATCAGGACTGCATTGCTGCCGGTGCAAGCGACTATCTTCCCAAACCCGTTGATATAGAAAGACTCTTTTCAATAATGAGAGTCTGGTTATACAGATAAATTTTCCGTGGAAAGCATTGATGTTCAATAAATCAGAACTGGAAAACATCGAATTAAACCTCCTTCTCGAGGCGATATACCGAAGATATGGTTATGACTTCAGAGACTATGCACGCTCATCCCTCCTCAGAAGGGCAAGGCTGTTTATGTCCCATCTTGGTCTCCAGAATATCTCGGAGGTGATTCCAAAAATTCTCCACCAGCCGGATCTTTTTTTAGATCTTGTACATCATTTTTCAATTACTGTTACGGAAATGTTTCGAGACCCCTTTGTCTATGCCAAACTGATCGAGAAGGTGTTCCCGTTTTTGGAAACTCACCCGTATGTCAAAATATGGCACGCAGGTTGTGCAACAGGGGAAGAGGTTTATTCCACCGCCATACTTTTGAAAGAAGCAGGAATCTACGACCGTTGCACTGTTTTTGCAACAGACTTCAACGATTCCGCACTTGAAACGGCAAAAAACGGTATTTACAAAATTGATAACATGAAACAGTGCATCAAATCGTATCAGGATGCCGGAGGCGCTCATTCATTTTCGGAATATTACTCCGCTAAATATGATTCGATCACTTTTACTAAAGAACTTAAAAAGAATATTACTTTCGCGAATCACAATCTCGTTCTTGACAGAAGTTTTGGTGAAATGCACCTGATTTTTTGTCGCAATGTGCTGATTTACTTCAACAAGGATTTGCAGGACAGGGCACTCGAGCTCCTGGCGGAAAGCCTCATTCCTGGTGGTTTTCTCTGCCTCGGCACAAAGGAGTCAATCACTTTCAGCTCGGTGGCGAATCAGTTCGTTGTCGTGCAGGACAAGGAAAGAATTTTTCAAAAACGATATATCACTTAAAGAGACAACCTTTGAAAATTCGGACTTTTTCAAGTATAATCGTGATTGGCGCTTCAGCAGGAGGGCTTAATGCACTGATTTCGCTCCTGTCTAAACTGCCTGCGAAATTCAACATTCCGATGCTGATTGTGCAACATACAAGCCCGTATCAGGAGAGTCTCCTTTCCGATATTCTTGGGAAAAGATCTGTGTTACCGGTGGTTGAAGCTGAAGATAAAATGATAATTTCACCCGGTCTGGTGATCGTGGCGCCTCCAAATTATCATATGCTCTTGGAGAGCGATGCAACAGTATCACTCTCAACCGACGAAAAAGTGAAGTACTCCAGGCCCTCGATTGATGTACTATTCGAGAGTGCCGCCTGGGTTTATGGAGAGAATTCCCTGGGGATTATCCTTTCAGGTGCGAATGATGATGGTGCAAAAGGCATTAAGGAGATTAAGGAAGCGGGCGGGATCACACTGGCACAAAACCCCGAAACCGCAGAGTTTGCCCTGATGCCACAGGCTGCTATTGAGACCGGAGCAGTCGATTTTATCCTCACAATCGATGAAATCGCACTATTTATTATGGAAAAAAATAAATCAGAAAACTAAAAAAATTGTTCAGGCAGAAACATGTATAAACAAAAAATCCTTATTGTTGATGATATCGAGTCCAATTTAATTTCACTCGAAAAGGTGCTCCATGAGCTGGATGTTACAATAATAAGAGCCAGAAGCGGAAATGATGCTCTCATCGCAATTTTAAATCACGAATTTGCACTCGCGATAGTGGATGTTCAAATGCCGGGAATGGACGGATATGAACTCGTTGAGTATATCAGAGGTGAAGAGAAAACAGCAAGTCTGCCTGTAATTTTTCTCTCTGCCGTCTATTCTGATGAGTATCATGTATTTAAGGGATATGAGTCGGGTGCGGTGGATTTTGTTACAAAACCCTTTAACCCGTTCTTCCTCACAACCAAAGTGAGAATTTTCCTCGATCTCGACAAAAAGAGATATGAACTTCTCGAAAAGATTGAACTCGAGAAATCGAAGAATTACCTCGAGAGTGTCCTCAGCTCGATAAACGATTCTTTGATAGTCATCGATATGGATTCCGCCATTACAAATGTGAATACTTCTGCAGTACAAATTCTGGGATATTCCGAAACTGAACTTAAATCGATGAAGCTCAACCGGCTGTTCGATTTCGATTTCTTTGCCGGTTGGAAAAATCACCTTGTGGAAGACGGCAAGCCGTTTTTCCCGAAAACTGAAATGGAAATGGTGAAGAAAAACGGGGAAAAATTGCCTGTGGTGATCTCGGGTTCACCTCTGTTCGAAAACGGCAACAGACTTAAAGGTTTCGTCCTCGTTGCTTTTGATATTACTGATAGAAAACGATACGAGGAGGCAATTCTTGCAGCAAAACTTAAAGCTGAAGAGATCAGCAAAATAAAATCCTCATTTCTTGCGAATATGAGCCACGAAATCAGAACTCCCCTCACAGGTATTGTAGGTTATGCAGAACTGTTGAAACAGGAGAGATTATCCGACTACCAGCAGACGCTGATCGATAAAATCTACTCCTCGGGAAAAAGACTGGGAAACACTCTCAATTCCATTCTCGATCTCTCCAAGATCGAGAACAGCATTCAGAAACTGGAACTAAAGAAATGCGACCTGAAATTGCTCGCAGAGAGAGTTTTTACATCCAATAAAAGTGTTGCGACTGAAAAATCCCTGCGGTTTACTCTGATCTGTAACGCGGGCGACACATCGGTTCTTATTGATGATCACCTGTTCGAGGAAATTCTTCTCCACCTCCTCGACAATGCCTTCAAATTTACGAACAAAGGCGAGATCTCCATAAAAATTGAGAATGAAAAAATGGACGATTCCTCATGGGTTTCTGTAAGTGTCATCGATACCGGGATTGGCATAAAAGAGGAGGAACTTGAGATAATTTGGGACGAGTTCCGTCAGGCAAGCGAAGGGCTGAACAGGGGGTTCCAGGGCCTCGGACTCGGGCTCACTATCTCGAAAAAGTTTACTGAAATAATGAACGGTAAAATATCCGTTTCCAGCACCTTCGGAAGCGGTTCTGTCTTTACATTAAAATTCCCGGTATCGGAAGAATCAGTCGATCAGAATCTCCCCCATGAATCGTCACCCGGTAAATCAACTCCGGTACCCGGAGATAATGTAATAAGAACGGCACTTCCACGCCTGCTTTATGTGGAGGATGAACCGATGAATCAGGACCTGATTACTCTTTTCCTCCGTAATCGTTGCGACATCGATTGTGCATCATCGGGCGAAATTGCCCTTAAAATGGCTCAGGAAAAGCAATATGACGGCTTTTTGATGGATATCAATCTGGGACCCGGAATCTCGGGAATAGAGGTGACAAGACGATTAAGGGAGATGAGTGAATATAAAGAGGCTCCAGTAGTAGCTCTTACCGCCCTTGCCCTTGCCGGCGACAAGGAGACTTTCCTTGAAGAGGGTTGCAGCCATTATCTTGCAAAACCATTCAGGAAGGATGAACTGCTTAATCTTATAAAGTCAGTGTTTCCTAACGGTTTCTGACCAACCTGAATTCTGCCATTTTATTTTTGACCCGTTTGGTCAGTTCGATGGTGTATTCATTATACTCAACCTTGTCACCGGGGTTAAGTATTTTTCCGGTAATGTCAGAAACGAATCCGGCAAATGTACTGTATTCATCCGACTCCGGAAATTCCGTTTCGAGGTGATCGTTCAAATCGGTAATGCTCATGTTACCAAGTACCAGAAATGATTCGTCCGGCAAGGATGTTATCTCGGCTGGCTCCCCTTCGGTTGTATAGGTTATATCGCCGACAATCTCACCGAGAATATCCTCAAGTTTTATTATCCCCTCAGTACCGCCATACTCGTCTGCAACTATCGCAGCCCTGATACCCTTTAATTGCATCTCTTTTAAAATCTCGGAAATAAATTTGGTCTCGGGAACAAAATGGGGTGGACGGATTGCCCTTTTTATCTCATAGTCGTTGTTCACAATGTAATATCGCATAAGGTCTTTTACATTCACGATGCCGGTAATATTATCGAGCGAATCTTCAAAAATGGGGACTGAATTGTAGCCGGTTCTTATTATTTCCTTAAAATCTGTCTCAGGGTCGCCTGTCAGCTCCACGGCTGCCATTTCAGTCCTCGGAATCATAACATCGTATGCTGTCAAATCGTTAAATTCCAGCACATTTTCCAGGATTTCATGTTCCTCTTCATCAAGCTCCCCCTTCTTCAGTCCGGCATCAAGAAGCCTTTTTATATGTTCTTCCGAGACAAGTGTTACAGAATAGTTGGGAATGGCATTGAAGGGTTTCAGAAAAAGCCCTGCTATATATTTCAAAGTTTTAGTAAATACTTTTCCGGTGATATCGAGAATGATTAGTACATAATAAACCAGAGGGGACAACTTTCCGGCGAATTTTTCACCAAAACCCCGCGGAATGTAAACTGAAAAAAGCCAAAAAAGTGATGCCACAGGAACCGCAGAAAAAAGCACAGGAACCCACCAGCCATAGCCTTTCAAATCGATGCCTACATCGTGAAGCCAGTCGATAAGGAAACTTTCTATAATTATCAAACCCACAGCAAAGACTGCATATCTCACTATCTCGGCGGTTTCGTAGATATTTTCGGCAGATCCCTTGAATCTTTCCACCATCCCCGCATTTTCATCATCTTCTGTAACCCAGTCTTCACCCGGATTTGCAAGAAGTACAGCCTCGGCAAGAGTTACTACTGCTCCAATCAAAAATACCAGCAGGATTGACAACAAAATTGAAAACATTTTTCCGTTCGTTTATAATTGACTTAAAGATAAATGCAATTTATAAACAATTAGTTTAATTTCGTCAACTTTACCGGATCTAAAAATGTAATCCCAAACTTAGACCAAGACTGAAATTACTGAATGACTTGCCGCTTTCACCCGGTAAATTCGACGGGATGGTTTTTTCAGGGATCCAGATATAGTCGCCTGTCAAAGCGATTGATACTTTTGATGATGGATAAGCCCTGAGATCAACAGCAAGAAATCCGCTGAAGACGGTTTTATTCAGGGATGCCGACTCACTTGTTACAGTAGTGGTATATTTTACTGGATCATAGACGCTTTTGCTTCTTGCAATTGTATAGTCGATTGCTGCAAAGCCTGCCCCAGCTCCCGCTTTCACCTTTATTCTCTTTTTTGGCTCATCGGGAAATGGATTGTAGAATGCTGTTGCATAGTATCCGTAAACACGATTAGACATCTCTTCATTTCCATATGTGTTTTGCGAACCATACGAGTATTTAAGATTTGGTTCTGCTGCTGAATAAATTGCCACTCCTGCATCTATTTTCTCATTAATATCGTATGTCAGCCTCACACTTCTGAAAACATTCAGGGTTATATCATCATAACTGTAGTAATTCCCTGTCCCCTGCCTTTGGGCCGGATCGGATCTCGCATACACCTTGGCAATTTCATAGTGGAAGTTGAGACTCGTTTCTTCAGAAGCTCTGAGAATATCGTGTCTCATCTTCTGTACATCCTTTGGATTCTCCAAATCGTACTCAAGTTCCTTGTCACTGTTCGCCATGTCTATCCCGATTCCAACAAGCCCGCCGGCAACAGCTCCAAGAGCCCCTACCAGCATGTGAGCCCACAACCCGTCAGATTGAATAAACCTGTCGGACTGCCAGTCCGGTTTCTTCAACAAAAGTTGACATGCAAACGCACCCGCTATGCCAAGACTCAGCATGTTATCCCTGTTTGTCTGTTTCGAGTCAATCTTGAGTAATTTTATCGAACTGATTGCAACTTTCTGAATCTTTGAGTTGAGCAGCAGTTTCAGAGAATCCCCTTCGAGATCGAGAAAGAGACCTCTTGAAAGGACACCATTCCTGTCAACCATTATCACGGGATCGAAAGCGAAATTGTTCTGATAACTTGAATAATCCTTCACCTCCTGTGCCGGAATGAGCAAAGTCAGTAAAACGAAAAAGAACACCGTCCGGTTTATTACTGAGTAACCTGCTCTGTCTGTTTTTCTACTGAGAGTATCCATTTCTGGTACCTTTCATTTGAGAATTTTATTACTTCACCCGGTTTGCTCACCAACTTAAAGAGTGTCAACAAATCAGGATCTTTATCCAATGCCGGCATGTCGATCTTATACCAGCCTTTTGTTTTCATAAACACCGATCTTGCCATTCCGGATTTTAACTTCGGTGCATCATACTCTGCGGCAAACCAGTCACCCGTAGTCGGCATTTGATGATATGTCTCATCACTCTTACTGACAATGGATGAAACATCCTTTCCATCATGAGTGACAGTCTTTGCCACCTTCAATTCTGTGGCTTTTGTTGATCCC
The DNA here is from genome assembly GCA_020161395.1 of Bacteroidota bacterium. Taxonomy (NCBI): domain Bacteria; kingdom Pseudomonadati; phylum Bacteroidota; species Bacteroidota bacterium. Next base: position 91,424 of record JAIUOE010000007.1, on the reverse strand, counting down.
GGCTCATCGAAACAGAGTGAGAAATTATCAAGTGTCCAGAATCCAATGGGTGGATTTACTTCAAACTCAACCATCTCTCCGCTCACCTTCGACAAATCAAGTTCAAGGACTCTATTCTCTGTCCTGAACGGACCCCCACCCTGTAAAATGCCTTTGCTTGCCCACTCACCGTTTTCCTTCATCAGCAAATTCATCTCATACAGTTCCTCCCGCTGAAGAAAACTCATTGTGGTTTTTAAGTACTCTCCTTTTTTGTCAAGATTCCGGTAATGCTCATCAAGATTCTTTCCCTGAAGTTCAAGCATCTCGGAAATCATCGTCGAACCCCAGTGCGTAGTTCCTACATTATAGACCAGCCACGCTTTTCGGGCACCTGGTCTCTTCTTAAACCCAAATTTTATCTTGTGCTTCGTCACAGTGTTGTCTTTGAAAGGCATTTTGGTCTGCCATGTGATCATGTCATCCTCGATCAAAAACGGTTTCAGATCATTCCCTTTTTCATCATTCGCATAGCTGATTTTTTCTCCCTCCTGAAGCGCGAAAACCTCACCGTCATTATTCATTACCGCGATGGTGTGCTCAGGGTGATCCACCGCAACAAGGCTCATCTCATCGATGTATTCCGTCTCATAAACTTCATTGGTTATCTTAAGTTTATATTTGCCATCCACCTCTTTGAGATTTTCGAGTTTTGTATAGTCCGTTCTCTCGAACGCCTTCGAAATTGCTCCTCCCAAAGGTTCGGCATCGAATACATATTTTTCTCCGTCAAACGAGTAGATAAATGGACACGACTTTTTCGCCGCCAGGGCAATCAATATTATGACAAGTCCGGTTGCGGCAATAAGTCCCACAGTGGCCACCAGCGACATAAGTCCGTCAAATTTTTCGACCGTCACATACAAAGCATCAAGAGCCTGTATCTCTACCAGACTGTCGGCATCACTAAAACCCTTTATTAAAAGGTTTGCATTCCTGTATTGCCCAAACCCTTTACCGAAAATCATCTTTGAACCGTTTTTCAACTGAAGGCCCGACAATAAAATGCTTGTATCCGCCTTGATTTGTTCAATCGTGAAGGTAGCAGGAGGGTCTGTCCGGTAAACCTCTTTTATTTGTTCAGCAAGGAAAAACACAGGTTTCCCTTCCATGTTTACTCCGGAAACACCGGCACCCTTTAAAACCACCGTTGCACCATTTTTTTTGAACGAGTATGTAAAACCATCGGGCATCACAACTTTGGTGATTTTTGTATCTTTCCCCTCAAGTTTTACGACATCAAATTCCTTCCCGGGGTTATACACAGCACATCCAAGAAAATAATGTGTGGTAGTGACCATCAGTAATGAAATAAAAATTTTCCGAAACATTTTAAGCCTCACTTTAATAATTGGAACTACTTGAACACAGAAGGCATCGAAACAGGGGGATTTATTATCAAAATTGCTATCACAACCAATGCGCCTGCCCCTGCTATATTTACCAGATATGAAGCAACCTGGTCATACTCTTTTACAAGGAGTGTGGCTGTGCTGTCAGCAGCTATATTAACTGTGTCTTTATTTTCTGTCACCCCTTTTATTATACAAAGTGAATCAACCAATCTTCCGCCTGCCTTGTCAAATTTTAGCTCCTTCCCCGATTTGGTTTTCACGCTGTAAATCAGCAGACCATTCCCTTTGATTTTTTTGTAATCTGAGATAACAGATGTGGAATAGATGGAACATCCGGTGAGCTGGAATGCATAAATAACTATAAGGATTGCAGTTGTGATCGTCTTATTATTCATTTTGCACCTTTCGATGCTAACGGAAGAGCTCCTTGAATTTACCGGCAACTCTTTCGAATGGAACAGGGTGGGATTCGTCTGCTGCAACCTCTTTTGAAATCGCAATCGCAGGGCAATCGGTCTTTAGCGGGTAAGGGATATTCTCTCTCATCCTCGACAGGATGACGCGAATATCCTCCTTTAGAATATTACCGAAGGTCACGGGCATAAAAACACAAGGGTTGATATTCCCGGCGGAATCAATATAGAAATGTGAAATGCCTCCCATGAGGCAACCCAGCCCTTCCTTCCCTTCAAGGTGGGCAAGATAGTAGATAACGGGATAATCCAGATAATCTTTATCGAGATTAATTTTTTTCATAAAATCCAGAAGTGCGGATTTCTCACCACTCCCCAACAGCACAGAAGGATCCCCCTTGAAACCTCCACATTCTCTTGGTTCCAATAGTTCAATCAGAGCAACTCCCCTGTCCCTGACAAATTCTGCATATTTCATCAATCCGGACTCGTTTGCAATCTCCTTCAGAGCGCAAAAATTCACATAGGTGAGGATGTCATGCCTTACAAAAAGATCAATCGCTTTCAGAGCACTTTTCCAGGAACCCTTTCCCCGAAGCCTGTCATTTTTTGATTCATCATAATGATCAATTCCAACTCCTGCCGCTGTCAGTCCCGCCTCCTTTAACTGAACAACTTTCTCTTCTGTCACGGTCATTCCGGAGGTATGGATGTGAAAATCGGAGAGATTTTTATCACCACTCTTGAGAATTGTGAGCAATCGCTCAAAATCACTCAGCGGTTCTCCACCGGTTAGCACGATTACTCCACAACCGTGTTCCTGAAGCAACCTGACAGTTCTCACCCAGTCATCATTAGTAAGCGAAATGTAGCTGTTTATGTTCGCCTTTTCATAGCAATGACTGCAGTTCAAAGGGCAGTTCGAGGTTATCGCAAGGAGGGCAGTATCAATCTGACGCGGTTTGTTTATTCGTTCATCAAGGAGATTAAAAACTCCGTTTCTCACCGAATTTGCATACGCTTCAGAAGGAATACCGGGAACGGCAAGTGATGAATAAAATTTGCCGTTGTGCAGGATCATTTTACTGAAGTGGAGTTTTTTTCTGAGTTTGTAGTTCGCACTTATTACCCTTATCGACAGCGATTTTCCCACTGCATTCCGGATACTCGAAGAATCCCGCTTTATCAACATACCGGCATACATCCTGATGATTTCCAGAAGATATTGCCGGTCCGGGATTATTTGCGATGATTTCATAAAAACTCCACAATTGACAATGGCAAATTAAGTGATGTCCTCTGAATTGTTGTCACAAACTTGTCAAAAAGATGTAAAGAGATTGCCATTCAGTTTTTACAATCTCTTTACTCTCCGGTGACATCTCCTTTTGCGGTACAAATTAATTTTGACCCAAACAAAAACGGAGATTATCCCAATGAAAGCACGCACATTTTTAGTAGTTGCCCTCCTTGGAGGACTTTTTAATTTCTCATTCGCTACAGACAGCCTTACAATTCTGTTTGTTAATGATACCCATACGAACCTCGCCCCGCAGGCACCAAGAAATCCTGACTTGTCAGGCAAAATTGGCGGGATCGCCAGAGCTGCCTCTGTTATCGGGATGACAAAAATGACCGAAACAAATGTTCTTACGCTGCATGGTGGCGATGCCTTTATAGGTGACCCTTTCTTTTCACTGTTTTTTGGTGTACCGGAACTTCAGCTAATGGGAGCTTTAGGGTTGGATGCAATGGTGGTTGGTAACCACGAATTCGATCTCGGTCCCGATAACCTGTTTAATATTTTTGCAACTGCTTTTCCACAGGGGGCACCATTTTCAATCATCTCAAGTAATGTTCAATTCCCCCATGAGACCAACACAGGATTGGATAACTATATAAAAGGCTATGCCATAAAGGAATATGGCGGATTAAGAGTCGGGATCTTCGGACTGACTACGCCAAGTGCAAACTACTTTTCTCAACCCGGTTATGTCAAAATTATTGAATCCGACTCGGCGCTGGCTGCCTGTGCGATGACTCAGATTACGGCATTAAAAGATGCGGGCTGCGAAATTATCATCTGCCTCTCACATCTTGGACTTAATATCGACAAACAACTGTTTGCGATGGTACCCGGTGTCGATATTGTTATCTCGAGTCACGACCACCTTAAACTTGATGCACCAGTGGAGATTGTGAATCTTTTTACCGGCGGCAAGACCTACGCATTCCAGGCAGATGCCTTCCTGCGTTATGTTGGAAAAATCAATGTGGTTGTCAGTCAGGGATCGGTTCAACCTCCACTTTTTCAGTTGATTCCACTGGATGAGAATATACCGGAAGAACCGGTAACCAAGGCAGTAATCGATACTCTTATTTCTCAACTGGAACAGGTTTACGGGCCCATGTTCAGAACCCAGGTTGGTGTGGCTTCCGGATATTTTAGTGAAATTGATACTAATCTGACCGATACTTCAACCCACCATAATACAGCCGTCGGTAATCTTGTGACCACTGCCTTTAAATGGAAAACAGGAGCTGATATCGCAATTACTGTTGGTGGTTCCACTTCGCAACCGATTCAGGCAGGACCCATCGTTCCCGCAGACCTTTTCAGATGCATAGGATACGGCGCCAACCCCGTCAATAATCTTGGGTTCAGGCTTGCAAAAATCAATATCTCAGGTGCGAATCTTTGGTACGCGATGGAGAATGTTGTCAGCATGATAGCAACCGACGATGAGTTTGTACCTCAAACCGCAGGACTGTCGTTCGGAATGAATGTACAAAATCCTCCGGGATCCAGAATTACATCGATTACGGTTAACGGACAACCAATCGATCCATCTCAGTCATATAACCTGGTCATGAATGAGTTCCTCTTAATGGCAATGCAGAATTTATTCATGATACCTTTTGATGTTGATACACTTTATTCTGAACTGACAGAATTTCAGGCTTTGACCGAATATGTAATATCCCAGGGGGTAATTAATCCCGTGTCGGGTAACGCGATGAGCGAGGAATCAACGGGTGACAGTTTCCTCCCTGAGAAATTTAGACTCCTGCAAAACTACCCGAACCCTTTCAATCCCTCGACCACTATTACATATATGCTCCCTGTAACCTCAACTGTGAACCTGAAAGTATTTAACTCTATCGGAGAAGAGGTAACGGAACTGGTAAACGAGTTACAGGGTGCAGGTGAGCACAAGGTCACCTTTGACGCCAAAAACCTTCCGAGTGGAATTTACATCTACAGATTGTCTGCGGGATCTTTTGTCCAATCTAAAAAAATGATTTTGGTGAAGTAGGTCCTTTGAGTCTTTTTGATTCCCGGTGCAGGGATCGGGAACCAAAAATATATTTTCGGCAGGAATTGACTTTTAAAGGAAAAAAATATAATTTGGGAATGACTTAATCGAGACTTTAATGACTGGTAACAGGACTCTCTTCGTGGCAGGTATCTTTGCCCAACTGCTCGTCCTTTCTTTCTTTATACCGGCAACAAAGCAAATGCTTTCAAAGGCTGATCTTCCCGTTTCCCTTGTAAACGAAACAGAGAAATTGGTCATTGCAGACCCGGCTTTCGAAAAGACAACCACAGTTCTTGCTGTTAACAGTATCTCTGTTCACGAGAGAGAGGAAGTTGAAATTATTTGCGACTTTTTCAAACCGGGTGACCACATTTCTCTTTTTCTTCTCACCGGAGATAAAATCACCACTAAAAACTATATTCTGGTGCCGTTCTATTCTCTGTTTCATGTTGTCGTTCAGGTAATTATCGCACTCATCTTCATTCTTATCGGCAATTTCGTGGTGATTAAAAAGCCCGGAAACCTGCACGCTCAACTCTTCTTTTTATGCTGTTTCGGAGTTGCAGCAATTGTGATTACAACATGGGGATCTGCGAAGGTTGACATTCCCCTTTTGGCTGATGTAACAAGAGCAATTTTCCACCTCTCTTATGTCGTTACTCCGGTATTTTTTATTCACTTCGCACTGGTTTATCCGGCGAACAGAATGAAGGACCCGGGATATCTCCTTTTTCTGCTCTATTTCTTCGCTTTTGCGGTTTCTTTCGGCAATTTTATTTCATATCTCTCGGTTAAAACTTCCCTGACCCAGGAAACCCTTTCCGCCTACATCGACTGGTTTAACATCAGCAGAACTGCGACTGTGGTGCTCGTGATCGCCTCAACATCGATTTTTATAAATTCTTACAGGAAATCGACTACCCGGGAAGATAAACAGCGGCTTCTCTGGCTGATTACCGGATATTTTATCGGTCCTTTCGCTTTTGTATTGCTTTGGGTAATCCCTCAGGGGTTAACCGGGAGTGGAATTATCCCCGAGTCGGTCGTTTCAATGCTGATGCTCTCAATTCCTGTCTGCTTTACCATCTCAATAGTTAAATACCATTTCCTGGATATTCAGCTTATTTTAAATAGAAGTATAGTCTACACTTCAGTTGTTTCAATTCTCTCAGCGATTTATTTTGTATTACTCTTCCTGGTTTCCACCTATATCACCAGGGATTTTGAACTCGAATTTGCCACTGTCACAACCCTTATACTGGCATTCTTCTTTCAGCCGCTTAAGACCAGGGTGCAAGTGGTGGTGAATAAAAATTTTTTCATGGTGCACTATAACTTCAAGGAAATGGTGGTGCAATTCCGTAATCTCCTGGAATCGGCAATCACGGTCAAGGAGATCGGAATTTGTCTTGGGGATTTTATCGTGAAGAACATCCCTTATAAATTTTTTGCGATTTCGTTGCTGCAGGAAAACTCCTCCCCGCGCCTGCTCTATCAAAATAGTGACTCCCAATTCACATTTCCCGAAAATGTGCGACTTGAAGAAAAAATCTATGCCCGCAGGGATGCTTTGGAACAGGGCATTAACTTCGAAGATATAAGTCCGCTGCCGTTTGGTGATGAAGTAAAAGTGATCATTAATGAAAATGCGCACACTGCAAACTTTCATGCTGTCGTGTTGCTCGGGGAGAAAAAATCGGAATTTAAAACTTCGAGGGATGACATCGATTTTATAGAAACACTCGCAAAGTCAGCAATCGATGCCATCGAAGCTGCATCCCTGAAGGAATCTTTGATCAGAAAAGAGCTTGAAGCCGAGAAACTCGCCGAACTTAACGAACAAAAATCCCTTTTTGTCTCCTCTGTCTCCCATGATCTGAAGACCCCTCTGACCTCCATCAATCTCCTTGCCCAACAAATGAGAAGGAAGAAAAACATCCCTGAGGATAAGGTAAACCATTATCTCGATGTTATTACCGGAGAAACCGAACGGCTTACCAGACTGATTGACAATGTGCTCCATTTTTCTCAAATGGAAAGGGGTGTTAAACAGTTTGTAATGGCACCTCTGATACTTAATGATTCATTACAAAACTCTCTCGACTTGATGAAGTATCAGATAAAAAGTGAAGGGTTTAAGTTAAATACTTCGATTTCCGAAAGGAAAATCAGGATTAACGGAAACCATGATGCCCTGGTGGAGTGTCTGATTAATCTATTTTCGAATGCATTGAAGTTTGGGAAACCCAATAATTTGATTGATGTATCACTGGTTTCATCAGGCAGCGAAGCTTGTATAACTGTCAGGGATTTCGGCATCGGGATGGAAGAAGGTGAAATAAAAGAAATTTTTAATCCTTTTTACCGGACGGGCGTCTCAACAGCAAAAAAAATCCCCGGGACAGGGCTTGGACTAACAATCGTGAAAAATATCGTCGATGCTCATCAGGGAAAAATCGAAGTGACAAGCAAGCCCGGCGAAGGAACAATTATTAAACTGTTTTTTAAGGAATGTTATGAAGAAAATTCTCCTGATTGAAGATGACCCCGCGATCAGCCTTAGCCTGACCGACATACTTGAATCTGAACATTATGAAATTTCAACGGCAAGAGATGGCAAAGAAGGTTTGAGTATGGCGATTAAAAGAGACTGTGATCTGATTCTGCTCGATCAGATGCTCCCGACAATGAACGGTATCGAAGTTTGCAGAGAGCTCCGTGCGAAAAATTCCGACATCCCCGTTATAATGCTCACCAGTAAAAATGACGAGGTCACCAAAGTACTGGCATTCGATATTGGAGCCGATGACTACATCACCAAACCTTTTAGTATCAATGATCTTCTTGCAAGAATTAAAGCAGTTTTAAGAAGGACAGGAAACAGATCCCCGCAAATCCAATCCAATCATTCAGACGACCTGATATTGAATGACAAAGAGATGACTTTGAGCAAACACGGTGCGGTTTTCCCCCTCTCACCCATCGAGTATAAACTTATAAAATTCTTCTTCGAACACCCTAACGAGATTTTCTCCCGCAACAAACTGCTGGATGAAGTTTGGGGTTACGACAGTTTTCCGACCACCCGGACAATTGACAATTTTATTCTTTCCCTAAGAAAAAAGTTCGAGGACGACCCCTCAAATCCAAAACACTTTGTTACGATCCACTCCGCCGGCTATAAATTTGTCCCGTAAAACCTGATCGGCCCCCACTACTGAATTATTGGATTATTGCATTGCTGCATTAAAAAAAGGCTCCGAAAACAAAATCTCCGGAGCCAAATATTACTGCATTATTGGATTACTGCATTATTGCATTATTGCATTAGCTGCATCCGCTTGTTGATCCGCAGGTCATGCACTTCAGACAGGTTCCGTTTCTTACCATAGTCATGCTGTTACATTCGGTGCAAATGTCCCCGGTATAACCTTTTTCAATGGCTCTTTGAACCTGATGCTTAATGGCTGTCGACTGTTTGTTCAGAAATTTTGAAGTAGTGTCCTTCGTTTCTGAGGTTGCAAGTTTTGAACTGTAGCCGGGGGAATCCCTTGGTTCGAGCTCATAAATGCTCTCGCTGACAAGTTCCTCACTCTCAAAATCCTCGTTAGCCTTGCTTACCTTGGTTGATGAAAGGAGATCATCTGCACTGACATGTGCAAGATCATATCTGTTCAGATAAGTAACTGCCAGTTCACGGAAGATGTAATCAATCACCGAGGTTGAGAACTTGATCCTCTGGTTTCCTGTGACAACTCCTGATGGTTCGAATCTTGTGAAAACAAAGGCATCCACAAACTCTTCGAGGGGTACACCATGTTGCAAGCCAAGTGAAATTGCTATGGCGAAACTGTTCAGGAGGCTTCTTACAGTGGCTCCCTCACGGTGCATATCTATAAATATCTCTCCAATCTGTCCGTTGTCATACTCACCCGTTCTGATATAGAGCGATTGCCCGTTAATCTTTGCCTTTTGGGTGTATCCTTTTCTGCGATCGGGAAGTCTTCTTCTTTTTGCGATGTAACGGTGAATAATTCGTTCAGCGACCTTTACGATGTTGTTTTCTTCGTGAGATTCGTAAATTTCCTGGAAGTCATCGTCAATAAGTGAATTGAGCGGCTGTGAAAGCTTCGATCCGTCTCTGTAGAGAGCATTTGCCTTCAAACAGAGGTTCCACGATTGCATATAGGCATCTTTCACATCATCAACTGTCGAGTGGTAAGGCAGATTGATGGTTTTTGAAATGGCACCCGAGATGAACGGTTGAGCCGCAGCCATCATTTTGATGTGTGCCATCGCTTTCAGGAATCTCGTTCCTTTTTTGCCGCATTTGTTCGCGGTGTCGAAAACGGGATAGTGTTCGAATTTCAGATAGGGAGCACCCTCAACGGTCATCGTACCGCAGATGTAATCGTTTGCGGATGAGATTTCCTGTCTTGAAAAACCAAGTTTCCGCAGAAGATTGAAATCCATAGAATCCATCTCCTCTTCGGTCACTCCAAGCTTCTTCAGGAAATCAACACCCAGGGTGTATTTGTTGAATGCAAAGGAAATGTCAAAGACCGACGGCATCTGTTTCTCGATAATCGAGATGGTCTCATCGGTGAATCCTTTCGATTTCAGCGATTCTGCATTGATATAAGGACATCCTGTCAGAGATCCTGCACCGACTGCATACTTGATGATCTCATCGATTTGATGCTCGTTGTAGCCAAGTTTCTTGAGTGCCGGGGGTACCGACTGGTTGATAATCTTAAAGTATCCGCCGCCGGCGAGTTTTTTGAATTTCACTAATGCAAAATCAGGTTCAACGCCCGTTGTATCACAGTCCATCAACATTCCGATAGTACCTGTTGGAGCTATTACTGTAACCTGAGCATTTCTGAAACCATGTTTTGTACCGAGGTCAAGGGCACGGTCAGCATCCTCTCTAGCAGCTTCAAGAAGATCGGAAGGGCACTTCGTCGGGTCGATTCCCATCGGTTTTATTGTCAATCCTTCATATTCCTCGACAGGTACATTGTAGGCGGCACGGCGATGATTTCTCATCACCCGGAGCATGTGATCCTTGTTCTTCTCATATTTTACAAATGGACCAAATCCCTTTGCCATTTCAGCACTGGTGGCATAGGCGCTGAAATGCATAATTGCAGTCAAGGCACCAGTAATGGCGACAGCTTCCTCACTGTCGTAAGGGATACCCTGCTGCATTAACAGCGCTCCGAGATTGGCGTAACCAAGTCCCAGTGTTCTAAACTCGTAACTAAGCTGAGCTATTTCCTTGCTCGGAAATTGCGCCATCAACACACTTGTTTCAAGCGTGATTGTCCACAAACGGGCAGCATGTCTGTATGCTTTTATGTTAAATTTATTTGTTTCAGGATTGTAAAATCTCAACAGGTTCAATGACGCCAGGTTACATGCTGTGTCATCGAGAAACATATACTCACTGCAGGGATTGGAAGCGTTTATCTCTCCATCCTCGGGACAGGTGTGCCATTCGTTAATTGTTGTGTGGAATTGCAAACCCGGATCGGCACAGTTCCATGCAGCAAACGAAATGTCTTCCCACAGCTCTCTGGCTTTAAGCACTTTTGACGGCTTTGGTTTCCTGTTTTCCTTTTTGGCTTTCTTTTTCTCAACTCTCCAGTAGAGGTTCCATGGACCGTCTTCAAGAACGGAAGTCATGAATTCGTTGGTTACTCTGATTGAGTTGTTCGAATTCTGTCCTGAAACGGTTGTGTAGGCTTCCGAATTCCAGTCGGTATCGTAAATCGGGAATTCTATCGATTTGTAACCGAGCTTAGCGAGTTGTATCACTCTCTCAATATAATTATTCGGAATAAGAGCCTTTTTAGCCTCAATTACAGCTCTCTGCAACTTAATGTTTAATTTCGGATTAAATCTGTCATTCTCAGGATGCTCTGCGTAGCAGGCTTTCATTATGTTGTTGAGGTGAAGGTTGTTCAGCTTTGAACCGGTAACCAGCGATGCAACTTTTTGCTCTTCGATAACCTTCCAGTTTACAAATTCTTCGATGTCAGGGTGATCGAGATCGAGACACACCATCTTGGCAGCTCTGCGGGTGGTACCGCCTGATTTTATCGCTCCCGCCGACCTGTCACCTATCTTCAGAAACGACATCAGACCTGAAGACCTGCCGCCTCCGCTGAGTGGTTCTTCTGATCCGCGAATCTGACTGAAATTTGTGCCGGTTCCCGATCCGTATTTGAACAGACGGGCTTCACGAACCCATAAGTCCATGATTCCGCCATCGTTTACAAGATCGTCACTGATGGACTGTATGAAGCATGCGTGCGGTTGCGGATGAGTATATGCATCATCGGAGGAAACAAGCTGACCGGTCTGATAATCCACATAGAAGTGTCCCTGTGAGGGTCCTGTAATTCCGTAAGCCCAGTTTAATCCGGTATTGAACCATTGTGGTGAATTGGGTGCAGCCATCTGGGTTGCGAGCATGTAGAACATCTCGTCGTAGTAGGTCTTTGCGTCCTCTTCTGTCTTAAAGTAGCCGGCTTTCCATGCCCAGTAAGTCCAGTTTCCTGCAAGTCTGTGAAATACCTGACGACTGTCTGATTCAGATGTAAATCTTTCATTTTGGGGCAATTTCGCAAGATTATCAGTATCAGGTTCTGATGGCAACAACCATTCAGGAACCCCGGCATCCTCAACTTTCCTGAGCAGTTTCGGCACTCCGGCTTTTCTAAAATACTTCTGTGCGAGAATGTCAACAGCAACCTGCGACCAGGTTGAAGGCACCAGTATGTTCTGCATCGAAAATATCATTTTCCCGTCAGGATTGCGTATTTCCGAATTGCGTGGTACATATTCAATTAAATTTTGTACATCTGTTTCATTTTTGGTAAACAGTCGTGAAATCTTCATAAATAAAAATAAATCCTGTTAATTAGTTGAACTAATCGTATAAAAAAGTTTAAAAAAATTCCCGCGAGGTTAGTGAATGCTAATCTTTAAAAAATCGTTATGAATTGGTGCCTCTGTCACTTTGCGACTCGGGCGGCAGGGAATCATTTATCTGTCAGCCGGCAGATTTTGGTATCGAAAATTAACCCTCTTCGGGGACTTAAACAAATTAAATTTTTCCCACTTTTGATTTTGATGCAAAATCGAAAGATATTTTTTTTGTGAATCCCCTTTCACCGACTTCTTCCACCGCTTCACCGATTTTCCTTTTGTCCTCTTTCAATTTATCCCTAATATCCCATAGAAAATTTTGAGAATTATCCAAACGAACAACAGAAGGAGAACTGTCATGGCTAAAGTTCAATCACAAACAGCCCGGGTTTTTATCGGTGTCGGGCTCATAGTGCTCGGTATCCTCTACTTCCTCAAAGAGGTGGATATCATAAGCTACCGAATCAACGATATCCTCTTTTCACTTCCGACCATCGTTCTGGTCATCGGAATTATTCTCTTCGTGAACTCACGCAGAAAATCACTTTCATGGCTCCTGATGGGTCTCGGTTCCGCAGGTATAGTGATCAAAAGTTTCAATCTTGACTACTCGGATTTTATCGTCCCGGTCATGCTGCTCGCTCTCGGCTTCTACATAATCTACCGGCATGTCGAGAAACAAAGGGAAGCTGAACTCGGTGGCGGCACTGATGACTACAAAAAACAGTATACCTCGGAATATGATGTTATAGAGGAGGTATCGGTCTTCGGCGGAAGCAAAAGGATAATCAACAGCAAAAACTTCCGGGGCGGAAATATAACAATTATTTTTGGCGGCTCCGAGTTATTTATGCGTGACTGTGAACTCTCCGACGGCGAAAATGTCCTCGATCTCTTTGTCATATTTGGCGGATGCGACCTTACAGTGCCAAGTAACTGGAATGTAAAAATTGATGTCGTTTCACTTTTTGGTGGTTTCTCCAGCAAAAAATATAACTATTCGAAAATGGACGATGTTGATGAGAACAAAACCCTCATCATCAAGGGACTTGTCCTTTTCGGTGGTGGAGAAATGAAAGTTTTCTAAATTGTTGGTTTGAATTGTTGTTTGATTGCAGAAGAGGTTGTCCCGTAAAGGCAGCCTCTTTTTGTTTTTCAGAAAAACTCCCGTTTTTAGTTATATTTCACGAGTTCAATTTATTTAATCCGGCTGAAAGAATTTGACAAAAAAAGCCCTGAATATTATAATACTGCTGATCACACTCGCTGCAGTCTCCACCCTTTACCTCCATTATACAACCGGAATTACTGTCCTTCAGGCAATAACCGATTCCGTTATCTCGACAATGCTTCTGACCGGTTTTTCAGGCGGACTGCTGCAACTCTGTCGATTCGTGAAATTTGAACTCGACGGGCTTATAAAATTTATCGTGATTCACCTGATTGCCGGTATAATCGTCTCCGTTTTCTGGGTGATTGCTTCCAAACTGATTATTTTCAACCTTCTGATCAGTGATGCCGCTTATCAGTCTTTCTTCCAGAAGAATTTTATCACCCGCTTCTTTATTGGACTGATCCTCTACTTTACTTTCACTGCTTTCATCTATCTTATTCAGGCTTACTTCAAAAATATTGAAAACATCAAAAATCAGGAAGCACTGAAAACTAAACTTCTCGAATCCGAATTGAACATGATGAAGCTCCAGATCAACCCCCACTTCATTTTCAACAGCCTGAACTCGATCTCGGCTCTGACACACATCGATCCCAAACTTTCGGTGGTGATGACGGAAAAACTCGCCGGATTTATCAGACTTGCTCTCGCATCACACGACAGGGAACTGATACCACTTCATGAGGAAATCGAAAATATTAAGCGCTACCTCGACATCGAACAGGTCAGGTTTGATGATAAAATGATAGTTAAAATATCGACTTCAAAAGATTCTGAAATGGTGCCGGTCCCCTCTTATATTCTCGTGCCGGTTCTTGAAAACGCCATCAAACATGGTGTTCAACCTTCAACTGTTCCGGTTGAGATAGATATAAATGCTGAATTAATCGATGAAATGTTAAAAATTGAGATCCGAAACGGACTTGACGGTGTCCAGGCTGCAAAAAAAACCGGATTGGGTGTAGGGCTGCAAAATGTACGGGACAGAATCAGACTCCACTTCCGGGATAACGGCTCATTCACAGTCTTGAAAAAAGAAAATTCATATACAGCTACAATTCTGATTCCCGTGGAGAACAGATGAAATTAAAAGCTCTTGTTGTCGATGATGAATCCCTCGCAAGGTCGCTTGTCAAAAAATATTGCATCGACTCGGGGATTGTGGAAGTTACCGGTGAGGCTCGTAATGGTATGGAAGCCCTGTCTCTGATTAATGAATTGCAGCCGGATGTTGTTTTTCTCGACATCCAGATGCCCGGCATATCAGGACTCGGTCTGCTCGAACTGCTCGATAACCCCCCTTTTATCATCTTTGTAACCGCATACGATGAATTTGCCGTAAAAGCATTCGAGAAAAATGCCGTCGATTACCTCATGAAACCTGTTGAATACGAGAGGTTTATCGATGCTGTCAATAAACTGATTTCACGAATCGCCGTCAAAAACATAAATTCCGACTACGCTGCATCACTTGAAAATCTCAGGAAGGATACCGCTCCATTCATTTCCACCATTTCGGTGAAAGACAAAGGCGATTTCGTGATTATTAAGGTTGAGGACATCCTGTTTTTCGAGGCGATGGATGATTATGTCGCCATCCACACCAAAAATAAAAAATTCCTGAAAAAGGGGACACTTAGAAATCTGGAGGAGAAACTCGACGGGAAGGTTTTTTCGAGAATTCACAGATCGATTATTCTCAATCTGTCATTTCTCGAAAAAGTTTTAAACGACGGAAATGAGAACTACAGGGTAATTTTGAAGAATGGCAGTGAGCTCCCTGTCAGCCGTACCGGTTTCAAAAATCTGAAAACAGTTATCTCCTGATCTGTAAATCATATATTAAGATTTAACCTCGTAATGTCAATCTCTCCCGATATTTCCCGGTATTCCGGTTGCCTCAATGCGACAGTTGACATTTTTTTGAAAAGCTGAATCTTTGTTTGATATTCAGTAAGATAGTAAATCTTTACCCGGTCACGGTTTTGTGCTGCCCAGTTAAGAATAATTCTCATTCTTTCATAGTCTTCATCGGTTGGTTGCAAATCAAGTCTTTCATTTCCTTCAAACCAGTCATCAAGGGCATTTTCGAAATTATCATAACCGCCTGAAGAAAAATTCCGGATATATACTTTCCCCTGAAGCAAAAGGAAGTGATCCATTACTCCCCCGTCTCCCGAAACAGATATCCACACATTGGCTTTATTTACCGGCTCCCGCAACAAAGATGATTTATGAACCTGCTGCAGAAGCAAATCCACAATTTTCTTTACCTCTGCTGCCTGTTCGAACTTCAGCTCTGCAGAAAATGCGGACATCCTTTGTATCAACTCTGAAAGCAGATCACTCTTCCTGCCCGACATAAAATCATAAAATTTCTGAAGTTCTTCTCTGTATTCACCATAATTATCCTTTTCGCAGGGAACAACACACCGGTCAATTGTCGCCATAAAACAGGCTCTCGATTTGGAAAACTCCTTCTGGTCACATGTACGCAACCGAAAAGATTTCTCTGCAATTTCCATCACTTCTTCTGCTTTTTTCCTCGTACCAAACAAACCGAAGTAGTCATTTCCGTCAAGTTCAAACTTGTTCACAAGCTCAAGTCTTGGATAGGGGTGCCTCAGAGAAACACGAATAAAATATTTATTCCCGTAGTTCGTAAGCTGGATGTTGTGTTTCGGCTTTGTCTTTTTGATGAGTTGAGCCTCTTTTACCAGAGCCATCACCTCGGTTGAAGTGGTTTCATACCGCAATATGGTCGCACTTCCCAAAATGAGTTTGCTCTTTCCCGCAGCATTGTCCATCAGGTGGGAGGACAGCCTTTTACGAAGTGACTTTGATTTACCGATATAAATTACCGTTTCAGAGGAATCAACAAACCAGTAATTTCCCGGAAGATCCGGAATCGCCGGGATGTCAAATTCTGTTTCGGAAAGCGTCTGAGGAAATTTTCTGGCAATGTCCCGTGGAGGTATATACTGAAAGCCAAGGATATCTTTTAAAGTGGAGAGTTGAAATTGTCGCTCAAGTTTTTTCTTTACCTCTATAAAGATGCCTGCAGTTGCTATTGCGTCGGAATACGCCCTGTGAGTTACCCCCGGAGGAATGTGCAGATGATCTCTCACCGATTCCAGCTTTTTCGATTTTAATTGAGGAAACAGCCTTCTGGCAGCCCTTAGAGTACAAAAAGTTACGGGATTAAATTTCTCATACCCTGCATTCAGAAATTCCACCTCCAAAAACTTCACATCAAACTGAATGTTATGTCCCACTATCACCGACTCCGACAGAAACTCCATCAACTTCGATGCAATATTTTCAAACAAAGGTGCACCCGCCAGATCTTCATCCCTGATACCAGTGAACATGGTTATGTAAGGGTCAAGCCTCCGCTGCGGATTCAAAAAAGTCGAAAAACTGTCGACAATCTCCCCCTTCTCAACCCTGTACCCGGCAAATTCGATAATCTTCTCCTGCCGCGGGTCAAGCCCAGTAGTCTCCACATCCAGCACAGTATATGCTACCTGATCGGCATCAAGATGATATAGGATTTCGAAGTTCAATTTGGGGGTGATTCCGGTTGTTACAAAAAATAAAAATCAGCGGTTCAATTTACCGTTTTACTGATTAATTATCTCCTTCCTCTACCCACATTTCGCCCGAAGGGCTTCAAACTTCTGACTTCATACTTCTACCCATATGTCGCCCGAAGGGCTCATACATCAAACCTCTGATCTCATACTTCTACCCACATGTCGCCACAAGGGCTCATTCTTAGGTATCAGGGATTAGGTATTATTTGTCTCGTCCTGAACTAAGTTTACAGAATTTATAACTAATAAATCAAAATTAATAACTATTACCCCTCTTTGCGTTCTTTGCGTCCTTTGCGGTTTAACAACCAATTTATACCACGATTTTTCCATCATTAAGTATTAATTTTAAAGATCATTTTTTGGAGATTCAATGAAATTCAAATTTATCCTGTTACCGGCTTTGTTAAGTTTTGTTCTTACATTGTCATGCACAACAAACAGACCGGTCTCAACCAATTTCTCATACGAACCATCGAAACCTGTCGCAGGTGGAGAAGTAACCGTAACATTTGATGCGAGCGGAAGTCATGTCGAAAAAGAGGCCTCCATTACACTCCTCATTTTCGAACACTCATCAAAGGAACCCGTAGCCAAGGAAGTGGTGATGACCAAAGACGGCAGTTCATACAGAGGAAAATTCAAATCCGAGTCGGGTACCAAATCACTTGTTGTCGTCTTTAAAGGATCTAAATCACTCGAAAACAATGAAAAAAGAGGATTCCGGATTCCACTCTACGAAAAGAACGGCGATGAAGTGAAGGGTTCCGATGCAGCGTATGTGGATTTTATGAGGAATTTCGGGGATCTGGCTGAAATGAGTCTGAAAAACAATGAGCTTTTCAAACTCATAAACAACGATTTTGTTTTAAATCCCGGTTTGAAAGTTCAATACTATCCTGTTTATGTCAGTCTCCTGAGAAGGGTTAAAGCCGACATTTCCGACAGTCTGGTAAGAATGGACATGGCAGAATTCTCGACACAAAAAGACCTCGATGAACTGCACCTTGTCGCCCTTGTCAGAGGTCATGAAATATTAAAGGATGCAGAAACCGCCACAAAATACAGGGAGATTCTCTCTTCGAAATTTCCCAAAAATGACCTCGTTGTTCAGGCAAGAGTGCAGAAAATAAGGAAGGAAGCTGACTTAAAAACCCAAAAACAGCTTGTATTACAGTTTCTGAAAGAGATGCCTGAAAGCAAGTTTGCAACTGCTGTTACCGATGCATACCTTAATGCTTTCTCCAAAGACCTCGAATGGGCGAAAGTGGAAAAAGAGATTGTTTCATCAGGTTTTGAGCCTTCTGCGTTTTTCTACAACAAATTTGCAAAAAAATATCTGAATGAAAAGGATGCAAAACCTGATCTGTCGCTGGCTATCAGCAAAGTGGCTTTTGACAAGACGGTTAAGGAGCAACAAGAGTTTAAAAACAAACCTCTCTCAACATCCGAATCATCCTACAGGGATGGACTAAATTCCACTCTGGCGATGATTGCATACACCAGAGGTCTGGCGTTCAAAAAACTCGGTAAAAGTGCCGATGCTCTTGAGATGTTTAAACTTGCAGTAGAAGCATCAAAAATGGAGGATATGTCGGTTATCCCCGAATATCTGGATGCTCTTGCCGGCTCAGGAAAAAGGAAAGATGCCCTTGAAATCGCGAAAAATCTGAAAGCGGAAGCTAAATCGAATCCAAAACTCGACAGCCTGCTGACTGCATTTTATATTGCTGAGAATGGTGGAGAGAACGGACTAAAAGATTTGATGACAACACTAAACAAAAAGGCTGACGAAGTTATTTCCGGTAAGCTCAAAAAAGAGTTGCTCGACTACCCTGCTTCCGATTTCACCCTGCTTGATTTGAACGGTCAGGAAGTGACACTCTCAAAACTAAAAGGCAAGACCGTCATTCTCGATTTTTGGGCTACATGGTGCGGTCCCTGTCTCGCCTCATTCCCGGTAATGAAAAAAGCGGTTGAAAAATACGCTTCAAATCCTGATGTCGTTTTCCTCTTTGTGAATGCATGGGAAAATGTGAAGGACAAAAAGAAAAATGCCTCCGATTTTATCACAAAGAACAACTACCCCTTCCATGTCGTGATGGACGAAAAAGATAAAGTAATCACCGATTTCGAAGTGTCGGGAATACCCACAAAATTCATAATCAGCAAAACCGGCAGAGTAAAATTTGAATCGATCGGCTTTGAAGACAATGAGGAATTGTTGCTCAAAGAGCTCGATATGATGATTGAAATGGCGAAATAGATTAGTATCTCAAACAAAAAAAAGGCTGCCCGGTTTGAGCAGCCTTTTTTATCTACATTATTCTCTTTTCGAAGTTGTGTTGAGCAGGATATTTAAAGGTTCTTCACACCATATGGCAGTGACCATACATCACTCTCGACAGGTGTGGAATCATCCGCAACAGCTTTCTTTGTGAGCACATCCATCACCATGTGGAAATAACCTGCATAGTTGGTTGTGTTCATTACTGCACGATAGGTTTTGATGTAGCTTGTGCCGCTTGAAACAGTTGAGACCAACTGAAAAACCTGTTTGTTTTTGTTGATTCCTCTGTTGTCTGCCCCGTAGTTCAGAATCACATAGTCCGGGTCATCTGTGGTCGAGAGCACCTTAAGCGTCAGGGTGACCTCCGAATTTTTGTCGAAAACGGGCAACTGTTTGAATCTGGCAATTCCGCGGGCAAGATAAAGATTGTTCGGTGAGGTTACATCGATCGGGACAATCCCGGGGGCTGTAATCTGAAGCGACTGAATTTTTGAGATGCTGGCTGCTGTTCCGCCCTGTACCGCAGACCATGCAACGAGCTTCCAGTTGTTTCTTGGATTGTTGGAGCTGTTAACCTTCTCGAACACCAGGTTTCTCTTCACTACAGCAGTGTAATTTTTCCGAAGAGTTGTGTCCGTGGTGCTGTTACTGTCTTTCTTTGCTCTGATAACAAGAGTGTTGTTAAAGGTAAAGGTCGCAATACCCAGAGCGGAATCCCCAACTACACGAATCTGAAAACTTCTTGTAACAGAATTGATTTTTCTCTTTACATCCAAAGTGACCCAGCCCGAAGCCGTTTTTGCCACTTCGCCGGAAATATCATCCTGCCAGTTGGCTTCAAAATTCAGTACTGTACTGTCCTCTGAAGCGATACTCTGCATTGCCTCAACATTTACATCTGTCGGTTGAACCGGGTTGTCGCTGCTCTTGCAACCTGTCATTCCCGCAATCACGATGAGTGTGAAAAGGAACAACACTCTTTTAGTGAATGATTTTAACATTTTATTCTCCATTATTTTTAACATTTTTTTAAGTTCATTTTTATGACAAAAAATTTAATTTCATGGTTTAATATAAAATGCAGGAGCCTCGGGAGGTGTATTTGTCAGCACAAATGTTGTTCCTGTGCTTTAGATCAATAAAAGCCGGAAATAAAGGAGAGATGGGAAAGTGAGGTTAATTATTTCTTTAGCGGTTCAAGGATGAGTCCACATTGCGATATAGATGATTGTAATATGTTTATTCCAAGAAAGATTTTTACTCCGACTCAAACAACTCTTTAAATCTTCTTCCTCCCATGAACTTGTCATTGTAGTACTTGGTATCAAATGAAGAGACTATAACGCCCTGCTTTGTGCTGGCGTGGGCAAAAAGACGGTTGCCGAGGTAGATGCCTACATGTCCGGGCCTGGAAGAGGGACGGGTATCGAAAAACACGAGGTCACCAAGCTGTAAGTCTTCGAGAGCCGGGATGGCTTCTCCCTGAGTGAACTGATCGCGGGCAACCCGGAAAAGGGAAAGACCAAATGCCTCCTGAAACACCAGTTTCGTAAAACCAGAACAGTCGAGCCCGTTACGGGTATTTCCACCCCAAACATACGGAGTGCCGAAATATTTGATAATATTCATTATCAGCTTGTCGCTGTTCTGCTTCTGTTTCTCCGACAGGTTTTCCACATTGTGCATAATAATTTCTTCCATGGAGATATTTTCATTCTCAGGAAGATAATAGTATGTGTCGTCGGATTGCGGGTCAGTTTTATCGGGGACCCGTTTATTTTCATTGTTATCGGGAAGAGGGCTGGTGACAATTGTATCAGCATTTCTTTTTGAGGCATCCTGTACCGGATTGCCGGAAGGTTTGTTCACTTCGACATCTTTCCCCCTTCCGGGAGCAGAAGATAAACCAGAACAGCCGGTCAGGAAGAGTACCCCGCCGGCTGTTAATAATAAGAGGAATAAGCGCAAGCTACGCACCAAGATAAGCCTTTAAATTTTTTGTTTTCGGGTTCCTTTGTAAACGCCTGATGGCTTTTTCTTTGATCTGCCTTACCCGCTCACGAGTCAGACTGAATTTCTCTCCGATCTCTTCAAGAGTGAGAGAGTGTTCTTTGTTCAAGCCAAAATAGAGCCTGATAACTTCCGCTTCTCTTTCGGTGAGTGCAGAAAGCGCCCTGCTGATCTCTTTTTTGAGAGATTCAGACATCAGAGTATAGTCAGGCTGCGGATGCTGGTCGTTCTGCAATACATCAAGGAGTCTGTTGTCTTCACCCTGTGCAAAAGGTGCATCTACAGAGACATGTCTTCCGGAAATTTTAAGCGTATCTGCCACTTCATTGACATCCATGTCCACTTCTATGGCAATCTCGGAAGCTCTTGGCTCTCTCTCGTACTCCTGCTCGAGCTGGCTGTATGCCTTTGTGATTTTGTTAAGGGCTCCCACTCTGTTCAGAGGAAGTCTCACGATTCTCGACTGCTCAGCGAGTGCCTGAAGGATCGACTGACGAATCCACCACACAGCATACGAAATAAACTTGAATCCTCGGGTCTCATCGAATCTTCTTGCTGCCTTTATCAAGCCAAGGTTTCCCTCGTTGATAAGATCACCTAACGACAATCCCTGGTTTTGATATTGTTTAGCAACCGATACAACGAACCTTAAGTTGGCTTTTGTAAGGGTTTCCAATGCGTTCTGGTCTCCGTTTTTGATACGGATGGCAAGTTCTATTTCCTGATCAGGAGTAAGCAAATCTACTTTGCCTATCTCTTGTAAATATTTATCAAGCGACTGGCTCTCACGGTTCGTATATTGCTTCGTAATTCTCACCGATACCACCTCTCTTTTTTAAAGGTTAATCAAAAGTTATAAATTCTTATTCGTGTATAATGAGTCAACTATTGCCACAATTGACGCATCCACAGGTGCCATGTCAACCGGAAGAGGTATTACTGCCTCAGAAGCGGTAATATATACCACAACTTCACCGGGACCTGCACCAACAGTATCAACTGCAATAATCGGGCTTCCTGTTTTTTGGTGATCTGCATTAATCGGCTGAATAATTCTAAAAGAGGAGCCTTCAAGACTCTCATACTTTCTGGTAGCCCACAAATTTCCGATCACTTTTGCGAGGAACATCTAATCCGTCTTATCGAGTTTGTCGATTATTGCCATTATTACAGCATCAACCGGTTTGTTCTTTGTTATATTGGTCTGTCGGGCACTGCTTCCGGTTGCCACAAGCACCACTTCACCTTCTCCGGCTCCTACGCTGTCAACGGCTATTACAAAATTCGTTTTGTCTTTTAATTCCAAATCAAGCTCACGGACGATCAAAAATTTTGCTCCAACGAGGTTCTCATCTTTTTTCGTTGACCAGATCGTTCCAATTACTCTTCCAATAATCAATTTAACCTCGAATTTCGGGTTTTACAGGTTGTCTTATGTAACAATTTTTGCGGGATTTTAATTCCTGCCCGCAACCGGTTCAAACAGTTTAGACGAAACGACTAACCGTTCGTTCCTCTGCCGGGTAAAAAACTCGTACCGGCTATCGGAGCATCGATTCCGAACCAGTCCAAAACAGTCTTCCCTGCATCTGCGAAAGTAGTTCTGACACCCAGCTCACCGGGTATCACTCCTTTTCCGGTAATGATCACAGGAACATATTCCCTTGTATGATCGGTCGATGTAACTGTCGGGTCGTTTCCGTGATCGGCAGTCAAAAGCAAAATATCCGATTCATCCATGTTTGTCAAAATTTCAGGAAGAAACCGGTCGAAATCTTCAAGCGCTTTTGCAAAACCTGCAGGATCGAGTCTGTGACCATAATAGACATCAAAATCCACGAGATTGGTCATTATAAAACTGTTGTTGTTTTCTTTCATGGCTCTAAGAGTTGCAGCACATCCTTCATCGTTGGATTTCGTGTGTATTATTTCAGCCAGACCTCTCTCGTTGTAAAGGTCTCCGATTTTTCCGATTCCTGTGGTTTTTATTCCATTTTTCATCAGATGATCCAGCATTGTCTCTGCCGGAGGATCGAGGGAATAATCTCTTCTGTTGGTTGTCCTTTTGAATGTTTCCGCAGATTCTCCGACAAACGGGCGGGCAATAACCCTGCCAACAAAATAGTCTTTCAGCACTTCATTTCGTGATATCTCACATATTTCATACAATCTCTGCAATCCGAAATGCTCCTCATGAGCAGCAATTTGAAATACCGAATCGGCTGAAGTATAGACAATCGGGTATCCGGTTCTAATGTGCTCCTCACCCAGCTCTTTTATAATTTCGGTACCGGATGCAGCTTTATTACCAAGGATTCCCTTGCATCCTGTGGCATCAAGGAAATGATTCACTATCTCAGGCGGAAATCCACCATGGAAATAATCGAAATCCTTCGGACAGATGATCCCGGCGAGTTCCCAGTGTCCCGATGTGGAGTCCTTCCCTTTAGAGACTTCAAGCATCTTTCCAAATGCTCCCACGGGAGCACCGGCGGGAGCACCACCGGGTACCGGAGCAATATTGCCCAGTCCGAGTGAGCGGAGATTCGGGATGTTCAATCCGCCGTTTTTTAAAGCTGTATTTATCAGGGTGTTGCTCCCCTGGTCATTGTAGTTGGGAGCATCGGGTAATTCACCGATACCAACTCCATCAAGCACTATAAAGATAAAATTTCTGATCTCTGTCTCCTAAATTGAAGAGCAAACTTTTCCGCCATTCCCATCCTGTGCCTTTTGGAGAGCCAGAAGAGCAGGCTGGAAAATTTCCTCGAAACTGTTTTTGTTGTCTGCCGGTGCTATCCCGATAGAAATTGTAAATCCGCCGGATGCTCCCGGTGTTGATGCAGACTGCTTTGCAACTTTTGTTTTAAGCCTTTCAGCCCACATAAATGATGTCTTGGCGTCTTTTCCAAAAAAGAAAACTCCAAAGACATCTTTGTCAAGTTTACCTATTACTGATGTTTGATTCACATCAAGTTTGATGAATTCAGAGAGCCTTATCAATGGTTTGGAGGAAATATCGCCTCCGAAAAGCTCCATTTGCTCCGGAAATTTATCCACAGCAATGAGCGCGAGTGACCCCGGAAGCTTGAACTGCTGAATTCTGTAGAGGTCTTGATCCACTCTCTCCATAAAGAATTTTTTATT
This sequence comes from Bacteroidota bacterium, assembly GCA_020161395.1. Lineage (NCBI taxonomy): Bacteria > Pseudomonadati > Bacteroidota > Bacteroidota bacterium. Next base: position 67,144 of record JAIUOE010000007.1, on the reverse strand, counting down.
GAGAGTTTTAGTTTCGGCGTCATACAACACATCATTCCGTAACATCATCTGCAGGGAATGGTTATAGAACACATAAGATAGCAAAGAGTTGATCCTGGCTACAAATCGTGTCTCGGCAGATGTAAAGGCATTATTCTCGGGAGATTCCAAACAAAGGATACCGAGTAACTGCCCGTTCACATTCAAAGGAACCGTAAAAAAAGACCCTTGTTCAGCCTTTTCCTCGTTTATTGAAAAGCGGGGAATCTCTTCTTCACCAAGGTTTTTATAGTACAAAGGTCCCTGATTCGAGAGTTGTATTCCCGCCAGGGTATTTGAAATTTCAACTTCAGTTCCTTCAACAAAATGGGGAACTCCATCGGTACTGAACACCCGCGATATTTTCAGGGTTTTCGAGTAACCGGAAAAATCGAGGAAGTAAATCACCTTTGCCGGTATTAGTTCACGCAACCTTTGCTCGAATACCGCAAGAATATCATCCACAGAAGTGGATACCAGCAACTGGTCGATTATGGCATTTAACACTTTCAGTCTTTTTTCAGCGAGACCTTCGAGAAATCCTGTTTGAACAATTGAGAGCATGTGAGTAATTATTCTGACATACCTTCCAAGTGCGAACAGTGTTTCAGTTCCAAAAGCTTCGGGGTCCTTCGAATCTATTGCCAGAACAGCAATAATTTTACGGTCGAAAAACACAGGCACCGCTGCAAAACTCCTGATGCCATGTTTCGAATTGTAGTATTTTATGAGGTTCTGCTCATCTTCATCTTTTATTCCGTTGAGATAAACAGGCTTTTCGTAGCTAACCACCTGACTTAAAAGATCGCTCTCCACCGGGATCGACATCGCCCTGAAATCGTTGACTCCGACTACATAAGCAGCAGGATTCAGTTTTCGGGTGGCAGGATTCAGCCAGAAGAAGACGGCAGAGTGTGAAAGAAGATTCTCACGAATCAGTTTAATCGTTTTATCAAGAAAAAAGCTGATCGTTGCCTTGTTGTTCTCCACCCCCGGAGCAGCTTCATTGGTTATTTCAAAATATTTTTCGCTGATATCCGTTGGTTCTTCATCACTGAGTGTAATGATATTGGATCTTTTTGGGGGGTCTTTTACGGTAGCAGTATTTTGCTTGAAAGCCGATTCTTTTTTGGGTGCATCGGGTTTATAAACGCCCGTGACTTTTACCGCTCCACCGTCAAAATCATCGATTTCAGGCTCCTGTTTAGGAGTGTCGTTAAGAATCTGATCAAAGGTTTTCTGTTCCTTTTCCTTTTTTAACACGGCAAAAAGAAGGAGAAGGTTTACAACCAGTATTACGCCCATTACTATTCTGGTAACTGTATCACCAATAATGAACAGTAACAAAAAAAGCACCGGAGCGAGTGCGATCAAGGCTATTTTTATGAGCGGTTTTTTATTCATCGAAATTATAAAACTCTTTGACCTTCAAAAATAATCCTGATCGATGAGATAATCAAATTTTAGATTATTTTTATCTGTTCAGATGATCTTTTATTGCTGAAATAATATTTTTTTTGAATTTTCCCGACTTAATTGTGTAGGGGAAAATGCTCTCTCCCATTTTTAGTCCGGGGAAAGTCTCTGATACCTGCTTCATCGACCGGCTCAGTTCGCTCTGATTCAGTTTGTCGGTCTTGGTCAAAAGTATGACATAAGCTGCATTCAGGCTCTTGCAGAAATTGTGAAAATCGATATCATGCTCACTTTTTGTGACCCTGCTGTCGACCAGATGGATTACAAGTTTGATCATGTCGGATTCATTGAAAAACTTTAGAATGAACCTTCCCCACGCATCCCGCTCTTTTTTACTCACCTTTGCATATCCGTAGCCGGGGAGATCGACAAAATAGAAGGAATTATCTATTTTGATATAGTTCAGCGTCTGGGTCTTCCCCGGAGTCGAACTGACTCGTGCAAGTCCCGGTTTACCGGTCAGATGGTTAATGAAGGAAGACTTTCCTGCATTTGACCTTCCGGCTATAACTATCTCGGGCAGCCTCTCTTTAAGGCTTGAGATATCGTTGTATGATCCGGTAAATTGTACTGATTCAAACATATAAAAAAAGAGTAATCCGAACCCGGATTACTCTTGTAAAATAATTTAGGAAAAAGATCAAGACTCCGCTGATGCTTTTTCAGCTTCCTTTTCTTTTTTGGTGGCAGCAGCAGCTTCACGGGCTTCCTGTCTCTGCTGAGCCATCTGGTTTGCTGCTTCGTTATAGTCAACCAGCTCGATGATAGCCATCTGTGCGGCATCACCAAGTCTTACTGCAGTTCTAACGATGCGGGTATAACCACCTTTTCTATCGCCCACGGCAGGAACCACATTATTGAAAAGCTCCTTGGCAGCTTCTTTATGTCTGAGAGCGCTCATCACTATTCTCATATCGTGAAGGGTTCCCTTGCGGGCTCTTGTGATAAGAGGTTCAGCAAAAGATCTTAATTCCTTTGCTTTAGCGATAGTGGTCTCGATCCTCTTGTGCAAGAAGAGGGATGCTGCAAGATTTTTCAACAACGCATTTCTATGGCTGTGAGTTCTTTTTAATTTTCTGCCTTTAACTTGATGTCTCATTTCTTAAACCTTCATCCGGATTAGTTTGAACTGCTGTCTTCTTTAATATAATCGTCGATATTCATTCCGAACTCCAAGCCCAGAGTTTCAACGATTTCCATCAATTCTGCGAGTGACTTTCTGCCGAAATTTCTGAATTTCAACATTTCAGCTTCGTCTTTTGCCACAAGATCAGAGATGGTTTTGATGTTCGCAGCTTTAAGGCAATTATGAGCGCGCACACTTAATTCAAGATCATCCACATTGGTAAGAAGTATTTTCTTGATTCTTTCTCTTTCGGAATCCTTCTTCACTTCTTCATGGCTCTCTTCCTGTTCAATATCAAAGTTGATAAAGAGCTGCAAGTGATCTCTCATTATTTTAGCTGCTTGTGTTAAAGCGTCATCCGGTGTTATCGATCCATCGGTTGCAACATTCATGATCAATTTTTCATAATCGTTTCTGTCACCGATACGGACATTTTCAATCTCGTATGTGGCATTAACGATTGGCGAATAAATTGAGTCGATTGCAATAGTGCCAAGGGGATATTCGGCTGACTTGTTTTCCACAGCCGGAACATATCCTTTACCTTTGCCAACACGAAGTTCAATCTCGAACTTTGCATTTTCCTGCAGCGTTGCAATGTGCAATTCAGGATTTAACACTTCCAGATCTGCGGTATATTTTTGAATGTCTGCGGCTGTTATCACTTTCGGTCCCTGAACCGTAAACTCGATCTTTGCCGGTTTTTTATTCAATAACTTTAATCTGACCTGCTTCAGATTAAGGATAATTTCAGTTACATCTTCTACAACACCGGGGATTGTACTGAATTCATGAAGTACTCCACCAAACTTTACTGCTGTAAACGCTGCACCCGGCAGTGAAGAAATCAATATTCTTCTAAGAGAGTTTCCAACGGTTACACCGTAGCCTCTCTCAAGCGGCTGCAGGAAAAACCTGCCAAAAGTATTGCTGTACGATGACTCTTCGCAAATTACAGCTTCCGGTATTTTTAGATATGATCCACTCATTTAAACCTCTAAAAATTTCTTTTTTGTTATTTAGAGTACAACTCTACAACGAACTGTTCGTTCACATTAAGTTGTATGTCTTCTCTTTCGGGAACATTAACAAAAGTACCGCTCAGGGTTGCTTTGTCCACTGTTAACCATGGATGCACATTGTCTTTTACTCTCTTTAGAGAATTGTGGACGATGTCCAACTGTTTGCTCTTGTCTTTTACCTTGATCACATCACCCGGCATCAGGGTATAAGAAGGAATATCAACGATAAATCCGTTTATAAGGATGTGTCTGTGGCGAACGAGCTGACGGGCAGCCTTACGCGAAGGAGCAAAACCCAATCTGAAAACCACATTATCCAGCCTTCTTTCAAGAAGCTGAAGCATGTTGGTACCTGTAATACCTTTTTGTCTCGAAGCCTTTTCGAAAAGGTTTCTAAACTGGGTTTCGAGGACACCATAAATTCTTTTGATTTTCTGTTTTTCTCTTAACTGAATACCATACTCGGAAACTTTGGATTTTCTTGAGGTGCCGTGCTGACCCGGAGGGTAGTTTTTCTTTTCCAACGGACACTTTTCAGAGAAGCATTTGCTCCCTTTCAAGAAAAGCTTTTGCTTCTCCCTTCTACACAATTTACAAACCGAACCGGTGTATCTTGCCATTTAATAACTCTCCAATAATAAAATTAAACTCTTCGTCTTTTGGGTGGCCTGCAACCGTTGTGTGGTATCGGTGTAATATCTTTAATCGATGTGATCTCGAAACCAACATTTACTAAAGCTCTTATAGCAGATTCTCTACCTGCACCGGGGCCCTTTACTCTTACTTCTACTCTTCTCAAGCCCATGTCATAGGCTTCTTTGGCTGCAGCTTCACTGGTAACCTGCGCGGCGAATGGTGTATTCTTGCGCGAACCTTTGAAACTGTTCCTTCCTGCGGTCGACCATGAAATGGTGTTCCCGTATATATCAGTCAGAGTGACCAACACATTATTGAAGGATGCTTTTATATGAGCGATGCCGTTCGCATCGACTACATGTTTTTTCTTAACTTTTTTGGTAGTTTTAGCCAATTAATAATCCTCCGATTTTCAATTACTTCTTAGCAGCAGCTTTTTTCTTGCCTGCAACCGTTTTTCTCTTGCCTTTTCTCGTACGGGAATTGGTTCTGGTTCTTTGTCCTCTTGCAGGAAGACCTCTTCTGTGCCTCAAACCTCTGTAAGTACCGATATCTATTAAGCGTTTGATGTTGAGCTGAACTTCAGAGCGCAGCGCACCTTCAACCTTAAAATCTGCCTGAATAACGGATCTAATGTTACCTACTTCATCTTCTGTAAGTGAACCGACTTTTCTGTCAGGGTCGATTTCTGCTTTTTGCAGTATCTCGTCAGCTATTGACGGACCTATACCAAAAATGTACTGCAGGCCGTAATAAATCTTCTTATTCTTTGGTAAATCTACACCAGCTATACGTGCCAATTAAATTTCTCCTTAAAAAAATTTCTATCCTTGTCGTTGTTTATGCTTTGGGTTCTTGCAAATAACCCTGAGAGTCCCTTTTCTCTTGATTATTTTGCAATGCTCGCATATTTTTTTTACTGAAGCTCTTACTTTCATCTAATACTCCGTTATTTATACCGGTAAGTTATTCTTCCTTTAGTCAAATCATACGGGGATAACTCTATCGACACACGATCGCCTACCAGAATCTTGATAAAATGCATACGCATCTTACCAGAGATGTGAGCCAGGATTTCGTGCCCGTTCTCTAACTTTACCTTAAAACTTGCGTTAGGTAGAGTCTCGGTTATTACTCCGTCAACTTTTATTGGTCCTTGTTTTGCCATTTACTCTATGGTTAAGATTTCCGGTTTTGTTCCGTTTACCAAAATGGTATGCTCAAAATGAGCAGATGGCAATCCATCAATTGTTTTTATTGTCCAGCCATCACTCAATTCGTATACCTCATATTTACCTGTGTTAACCATTGGCTCTATAGCCAGTGTCATGCCGCTTTTCAGTTTCTTCCCGGTTCCCTTTATTCCGTAGTTCGGAATTGAAGGGTCTTCGTGAAGATACCTGCCGACACCATGCCCGCACAATGCTCTTACAACAGAATAGCCGTTGGCTTCGACATACTGCTGAACTGCGTAAGAAATATCGTGAACACGATTGCCTTCCACGGCCTGCTCAATCCCCAGATATAAAGATTTTTCAGTTACATCCATGAGATTTTGCTTTTTGGTATCCTCACCAACGAGAACACTAAGTGCGGCATCTCCGTAGAAACCGTTTTTCTTTACACCCACATCGATCGAAACCAGATCCCCTTCCGTAACTTTTCTGCTGCCCGGTATACCGTGGACAACAACATCGTTAATTGAGATACATAAAGTACCCGGAAACGGGGGGGTCCCTGTCTGGCGATACCCTTTGAATGCCGGAGTGCCTCCACGGCTCAAGATGTGATCTTCAGCCATTTTGTCCAGCTCTTCAGTGGTAACCCCGACCTTTACATTTTTCTTCACCAGATTCAGTGTCTCTGCCACTATCCGGCAACTCTCGCGGATGGCATCGATCTCTCTGGCATTTTTAATATGGATCACTTTATCAGTACGATCTTTTTCTTACCAGCTTCCCGCCCTTCATGAATCCGTCATAATGTCTCATGACCATCATGGAGTTAATCTGATTCATTGTGTCAAGTGCCACACCAACAACGATGAGCAAACTTGTTCCTCCGTAAAACTGTGCGAATGTTGGAGCAATATTGAACCTGGAAATAAATGCAGGCAATATGGCAACCGCAGCAAGGAAGATTGAACCCGGGAGGGTGATCTTTGTAAGAATATTGTCAATAAATTCAGCAGTCTGTTTCCCAGGTCTGATACCCGGAATAAATCCACCCTGCCTCTTCATATTGTCGGCAACTTCCTTCGGATTGAATGCGATTGCTGTATAGAAGTAGGTAAAGAAGATAATAACAATTGCATAGAAAAATGAATATACAAATGATGTATAGTTGAAATATCCGGCAATCGACTGTATGAACTCACTGTCAGGGAAAAATGAAAGCAGTGTGTTTGGAATGAACATGATCGCCTGAGCGAAGATGATCGGCATTACACCTGCAGTGTTAACCCTGAGAGGGATATACTGCGTTACGCCGCCGTAAACTTTTCTTCCAACCACTCTTTTAGCATATTCCACAGGTATTCTTCTTGTTCCCTGTGTTACAAGTATTACACCTGCGATCACGAAAACGAGGAAGATTATCAGGATCAATGAAATGATAAGGTTGCCACCCGCCTGTACTGACTGATATTCAGCAAGAAAGGCATAAGGCAATCTGTCGATAATTCCGATAAAGATAATAAGAGATATACCGTTTCCGATACCGCGTTCAGTAATCTGTTCACCCATCCACATCATAAAGATGGTTCCGGCGGTGAGGATGAGAACTGACTGGATCAGCCACATTGTATGATCGATTCCGGGAGCCACAATACCGCCACCACTGGCTGTGCTGTTAAGAGTAAAGGCTGTTCCCCAGGCTTGAAGTCCTGCGATGAGAACAGTTCCGACTCTCGTCATCTGATTAATTTTTTTCCTTCCTTCTTCACCTTCCTGTTGAAGTTTGGCGATTGAAGGAAGAACAGCCGCTGCCAACTGTAAAATAATTGAAGCGGAGATGTAGGGCATGATACCCAATGCAAAGATGGCTGCGTTCTTAAAAGCGCCGCCAACAAAAAGATCGTAGAGACCAAAGAGTGAATCACTGTTTTGTCTTTGCATAGCTTCCTTGAGGAGATTGCTGTCAACCCCGGGAAGTGCTATGTGTGCACCCACTCTTACGATCAAAAGAATAAGAAGAGTGTATAAAACTCTCTTCCTGAGTTCTTCGATCTTAAATATATTTGTGATAACTTCGATAAAACGCTGCATTGATACTCAGTCTAGATTGTTACTGTTTTGCCACCGGCTGCTTCGATTTTTTCGATTGCCGATTTACTGAATTGATGTCCGTTTACTGTAACTGCTGCACTAAGATCTCCTGTTCCCAAAACCTTTATGGGGCGGTTGGGGGTGGAAATAATTCCTGTCTGAAGAAGAATCTCGATTGTAACGGTGTTTTCAACAAGCCTGCCGGCATCAGCGAGCTTCTGAATATCATACAAATTTACTGCCTGATAATAGATTTTGAACGGAGGTGTAAAACCGAATTTAGGAACACGGCGCTGGATTGGCATCTGACCACCCTCGAACCATGCTCTGTGATTTGCACCAGATCTCGACATCTGACCGTTCGATCCTCTGGTTGCTGTTTTACCATGTCCCGATCCCGCTCCGCGGGCGACTCTTTTTCTTTTCTTTACTGCGCCTTTTGCAGGCTTCAAATTGCTAAGATAACTCATTTTTCTTTAGTCCTGAATTTCTTCCACTTTAACAAGATGTGCTACTTTTCTTATCATTCCTCTGATCTGAGGCGTATCGTTGTGTTCAACAAACCTGTTAGGTCTGCTCAGCCCAAGAGCCTCAATAGTAGCTTTCTGATCTTTGGGTCTGTCGATAACACTTTTCGTTTGAGTTATTTTTAATTTCATTTTTCTCTCCGATCTATAAGGTAAACATCTCTTTAACAGACAGACCTCTGAGAGCTGCAATGTCTTTTGCGCTTCTAAGTTCCAACAAGCCTGCTAAAGTAGCTTTTACCTGATTATGGGGATTACTTGAACCAAGTGATTTGGTAAGGACATCCTGAACACCGGCTGCTTCAAGAACAGCACGAACTCCACCACCTGCGATAAGACCGGTTCCGGGAGTTGCAGGTTTAAGCATAACTTTTCCTGCGCCGAATTTGCCGATGATTTCATGTGGTAATGTGTGAGACCCAATAAGTACCTGTTTCAGGTTCTTTCTTGCATCATCAATTCCTTTTTGGATGGCATCAGTAACTTCATTGGCTTTACCAAGTCCGATACCAACAAGCCCGTTTCCGTTTCCAACAACAACAATGGCGTTAAAACCAAATCTTCTACCGCCTTTAACAACCTTGGCAACACGGTTTATATGAACAACTTTTTCTTTAAAGCCGTCGTTGCTCTGATTTCTATTGCTCTTCAAATTTTTAACTCCGTTTCTCTAATTATCTCTGCTGCCGAGGGAGGATTCGAACCTCCACATACGGCTCCAAAGGCCGCTGTCCTGCCGTTAGACGACTCGGCAATCGTTTAGAATTGTAATCCGCCTTCTCTAAGTCCGTCGGCAAGGGCTTTCACACGGCCGTGATATCTGTAGCCATTCCTGTCGAAGACTATCGAAGTGATGTTCTGTTCCTGTGCTTTTTTAGCAAGGAAGAGGCCAACCACTTTCGATTTTGCGGTTTTTCCTTTAGCGTTCTTGATGTCTTCCTGCAACTCTTTAGTAAGAGAGGAAGCAGCAAGCACTGTTGCACTGGCACTGTCGTCTATCAGTTGTGCATAAATCTGATTGAGGCTGCGGGTTACTGTCAGTCTTGGACTTTCAGGAGTTCCCGAAACTTTCGCTCTGATTTTGGTTTTTATTTTTAATCTTGAATTCTTTTTACTCATTACTTCAGCTCCGCTTATTTTTTACCGGCTGTTTTTCCGGCTTTTCTTCTGATTGTTTCATTGGAGTATTTAATACCTTTTCCTTTGTAAGGTTCAGGCTTCCTAAACGATCTTATTTTTGCCGCTACAAGTCCGACGGCTTCTTTGTTTATACCGCTGATGATTATCTGTGTAGGTGTGGTCACCTGCAAAGTGATGTCATCTGGAGGGATGAAGTAAATAGGATGTGAATATCCGAGTGACAGAAGAAGGTTTTTTTCTCTTGCTTCCACCTTGTAACCAACACCCACTATATCCAAAGTTTTGGAATAACCTGCGCTCACGCCGGTTACCATGTTCTGAATCAGTGATCTGGTCAATCCGTGCAGGGCTCTGCTTTCTTTCTGATCATCTTTTCTGGTAACAACCAGAGTGTCATTCTCATGCTTGATTTCGACAGCATCTCTGAAAGACCTCTCGAGCTGTCCTTTCGGCCCTTTTACGGTCACAGTATTACCATTAATGGTAACAGTAACGCCATTTGGTATTTCTACCGGTTTTTTACCTATTCGTGACACTTTATTGCTCCGTTTATGATTTTACCAAATATAGCAGAGGACTTCGCCGCCTACATTGGCGCGCTTTGCCTGCTTATCTGTCATTATTCCACTGGATGTGGATAAAATTGCTATTCCGTAACCGTTGAGTACTCTTGGGAGTTCATCCACGGATTTGTAAACCCGAAGACCCGGGGTGCTTACTTTTTTCAAGCCGTTTATTGCCGGCTTGCCTTGCGAATATCTTAAGAGAACTCTTAAAACATTCTGTTTGTTGTCGGGAATTACTTCAAAATCGTAGATATAGCCATATTTCTTCAGAAGCCCGGCGATAGCTACTTTCATATTCGATGAAGGAATCTCAACTCTTCTCTTGTTAGCCTTGATTGCATTTCTCAATCTGGTCAAGAAATCGGCTATTGGGTCAGACATTGTCATTTTTTAAGAATCTCCTTTTACCAACTTGATTTCTTCACGCCGGGTATTTCACCACGCAAAGCTTTTTCTCTGAAGACCAATCTGGACACGCCAAATTTTCTGTAATAACTTCTCGCTCTTCCTGTCATCATACATCTGTTGTGAAGACGGACAGAAGAGGAATTTTTAGGAAGCTTCTGCAGACCCTCATAATCGCCGGCTGCTTTCAATTCTTCTCTGATTTTTTTATACTGTTCGTATAATCTTTCTCTTTTTGCTTCTCTGGCTATAAGACTTTTTCTTGCCATTAATAAAACCTCAGTTTAACTGTTAGTTACCTTTTTTTCTGAAGGGGAATCCAAACGCAGCCAATAATTCGAAAGCTTCGGCATCGGTTTTTGCGTTGGTCACAATTGTAATATCCATACCTAAAATGCGTGTTACCTTGTCAACATCAATTTCAGGGAATATAATCTGTTCTTTCACTCCGAAGGTGTAGTTTCCTCTGCCATCGAATGATTTGTCAGACAAGCCCTTGAAATCTCTTACCCTTGGGAGGGCGATGTTTACAAGTCTGTCGAAGAACTCATACATTCTGTCTCTTCTTAAGGTAACTTTTACCCCGATATTCATACCGGCTCTAAGCTTGAAGTTAGAAATAGCCTGTTTGGCTTTTCTGATGGTTGGTTTCTGACCTGTAAAAGCCTCAAGATTTTTTACGGCTTCTTCAAGAATCTTGGGATCGGCAATAGCATCACCAACGCCCATGTTTACAACTATTTTCTCCAGCTTTGGAACCTGCATTACATTTTTATACTGAAATTTGGTCGTGAGCGCAGGCATCACATCTTTTTTGTAAAATTCAAAAAGTCTGCAGGGGATCTTTACTGCCGGTTCAGCAGTTTCCTTTGCGGCCTTTTTTTCTTTAACTTCAGGTTTTTGTTTTGTTTTTTCTGCCATTTTCTGAAACCTTGGTCCTTGTTTATATCATTTCACCGCTTTTAACACTGACGCGGACTACTTTCTCTTTACCGGTTTTTTCGTCCACTATCAGCTTTCCGCCCAATCTTGAAGGCTCACCTGTTTTCGAATCGATAATCATCACATTCGAAACATGGATTGGAGCTTCTTTTTCAATAATGCCACCCTGAGGGTTAGCCTGATTAGGTTTTGTATGTCTTTTTCTTAAGTTAACACCTTCGACGATGACACGGTCAGTTTTCTTGAAGATTTTCAGAATTCTGCCTTTGGCACCTTTGTCGTTTCCGGCAATAACTACAACTTTATCGTTTTTTTTAAGATTTATTTTAGCCATTTTATCCTCTACAAAACTTCAGGAGCCAAAGAAACTATTTTCATGTAGTTTCTTTCTCTAAGTTCTCTTGCAACGGGTCCAAAGATACGGGTACCTTTAGGTTCGCCCTGGTTATTAAGAAGTACGGCAGCATTCTCATCAAAGCGAATGTAAGAGCCGTCTTTGCGTCTTACTTCCTTCTTTGTGCGAACGATAACAGCCTTTGATACATCACCTTTTTTAACCCCGGCGTTAGGTATGGCAGCCTTCACGGAAACCACAATAAGGTCTCCTACGCTGGCGTATCTTCTATTGCTGCCACCAAGCACTCTAATACATTTCAATCTTTTAGCACCGGAATTATCGGCAGCTACTAAATTTGTTTCTTCCTGAATCATTTTTTTCTCCGGTAAAAGCTACTTTGCTTTGATCAAAGTTTCAACTAAACGCCATCTTTTATTTTTGCTGAGAGGGCGGGTTTCCATAATCTTAACAATATCGCCAATCTGGCAACCGTTAAGGTCATCGTGCGCCATCAGTCTGGTTGTACTTTTATAGTACTTTTTGTAGATCGGATGAGCAACCCTTCTCTCGATAGCCACGACCACAGTCTTGTCCATCTTGTTACTGACTACTTTACCGATTCTGGTTTTTCTGTTATTTCTTTCCATTCTCTAAGAAGCTCCTGGTGATTAATTATTCTGAGCTTTTAATTCACGCTCTTTCTTAATGGTAAGAAGGCGTGCAATAGTTTTTCTTGTGTTGCTTATTGCAGCAGGATTTGCTTCTTGCTTCAGCGCATTTCTGAACTTTAAGTTGTTCAAAGCTTCATAGTTTTCAGCAAGTGCGGTTTTAAGTTCTTCGGATGTCAGTTCTCTGATCTCTTTCAACTTCATTTCTCTACTCCTGTTCGAAATCGGGTCTGGCTACGACCTTGGTTTTAATGGGGAGTTTATAAGAGCAAGTACCCAAAGCTTCTTTGGCTATCGCTTCACTTACTCCTGCTACTTCAAACATAATTCTTCCCGGTTTGATAACTGCTACCCAAAACTCGGGTGCGCCTTTACCTTTACCCATACGAGTTTCCAAAGGTTTTTTGGATACCGGCTTATCGGGAAATATTCTGATCCATACTTTACCGTCTCTTTTCATTTTTCTTGAAAGAGTGATACGGCATGCTTCTATCTGACGGCTGGTAATCCAGGCCGGTTCAAGTGCTTTCAGACCAAAATCTCCGAACGAAACCGACGAGCCACGATAGGCTTTACCGGTCATTCGTCCTCGTTGGGCTCTTCTAAATTTAACTCTTTTTGGCATTAACATGACAGCATTCTCCGAATTTTAGTCTGATACTCTTTTACCTAAAATCTCGCCGCGGCATATCCATACCTTGATGCCGATGGAACCATAAATGGTTTCGGCTCTGCCGTTGGCGTAATCAATATCCGATCTGAGAGTATGAAGTGGAGTTCTTCCTTCTTTGTACTGCTCTGTTCTTGCCATCTCAGCTCCGCCAAGACGACCCGCGCACATTATCTTTATCCCTTCACCGCCTGCTTTCATTGTGGATGAAAGTGATGTCTTCATCGCTCTTCTGAAAGATATTCTTCCTTCAAGCTGACGGGCAACATTTTCTGCCACGAGATAAGCATCGAGTTCCGGTTTTTTGATTTCGGATACTTGTACTTTAACTTCTTTATTGGTAATCTGCTTCAATTCTTCTTCAAGCTTCTGAATTTCAGAACCGCTTTTTCCGATTACTAGACCGGGTTTTGCAGTATGTATCGTAACGATAACATTTTTTGTGGTTCTGTCGATCACGATGCGAGAAACAGAGGCTGATTTCAGTCTTCTTCTTACATAGCTTCTTAACTGATCATCCTCTTTAAGCTTTACAGCATAACTTTTGTTTTCAAACCAGTTCGATTCCCAACCTCTGATAATTCCAACTCTGATTCCAATTGGATGAGTTTTCTGACCCAATTTAAGCCTCCTGTCCTTTAATATTGATTGATGATACTACTACCGTAAGGTGGCACATTCTTTTTCTTACGCGGTAAGCTCTACCCATTGGTGCCGGCAGTACCCTCTTCATCGCAGGACCATTGTTCACAAAAATTTCTTTTATGTAAACATTTTCCGGTTGAATTCTGGCTTCTTCGTTGTTGTTTATCAAGTTCGAAACTGCTGATTTGATAACTTTCAAAGCATCTTTTGAAGCGTGTTTTGGCTGGAACTGTAACGACTCCATTGCTTTCACAGCATTCATGCCTCTTACGAGATCTACAACGAGTCTCATTTTCCTTGGCGAGGATGGGATAAATCTATATGTTGCTTTTGCTTCCATTTTCTTTCGTCCTATCTAGCTCTTGAGGCTTTTTCTGCTTTGGTACCCGGGTGTCCCCTGAAAATTCTTGTGGGAGCAAATTCACCGAATTTGTGCCCGATCATGTTTTCAGTGACATATACAGGAATCATTTTGTTACCGTTGTGCACTGCAACTGTGTGTCCTATAAAGTCCGGTGTTATCATCGAAGCTCTCGACCAGGTCTTAATGATCTTCTTCTGTCCTGATTCATTAAGCGACTGTACTTTTTTCAATAGCTTATAGTGAATAAATGGGCCTTTTTTTATGGATCTTGGCATACTTACTCTCTACTACTTTCTGCGTTTAACAATATATCTGTTGGAAGGATTTTTCCGTTTACGGGTCTTCAGACCTTTAGCAGCCTGACCCCATGGTGAAACAGGGTGACCACCGCCTGAAGTCTTTCCTTCTCCACCACCCATCGGGTGATCGACCGGATTCTTGGCAACGCCTCTGCTTAACGGTCTTCTGCCCAGCCATCTGTTGCGGCCGGCTTTTCCTAAACTTATATTTTCATGATCTGAATTTCCGACTGTACCATAGGTTGCCATGCATTCGACTCTTACCACTCTTACTTCACCAGAAGGGAGTTTTAAAGTGGCCATCTCTTTTTCTCTTGCGATTAACTGTATGGATGATCCGGCACTTCTTGCAAGTTGTCCGCCTTTACCCGGTTTTAATTCAACATTGTGAATAAAACTTCCCACAGGGATCTCTCTGAGAGGGAGTGCGTTACCAACTTTAATTTCAGATCCCGGACCAGAGGTTACCTTCTGACCAACTTTGATACCAGCGGGAGCAAGAATATATCTTTTCTCACCGTCTTCATAGTGGAGCAGTGCTATTCTGCAGGTACGGTTTGGATCGTATTCAATAGAAAAGACTTTTGCGGGTACACCAAATTTGTTCCTCTTGAAGTCAATTATTCTATATTGTCTTTTGTGCCCACCGCCTTTGTGTCTTGAAGTCACGCGGCCATGATTGTTTCTACCGCCCGACTTGTCCAACGGAAGAAGTAAAGACTTCTCCGGTGTCGATTTAGTAATCTCAGCAAAATCTGAAACCGATCTAAATCTCGTCCCGGGTGTAGTGGGCTTATATTTTCTTATTGCCATTGCTCAAACTCCGGTCTGCTTCTAAGCTTGTTCAAATAATTCAATCTTATCGCCCTGTTTAAGAGTAACATAGGCTTTCTTGAACCGAGGCGTTTTTCCGGTGAACCTTCCGGTTTTCCTGAAAGATGTCTTTACCTTGCCTCTGTTTTTAATTGTGTTTACCGATATTACATTCACACCGAACTTTTTTTCAATCGCGTTCGCTATCTCAATTTTGTTCGAGCTCCAGCTTACTTCAAACCCGTATTTGCGGGCGGAAAGCATCTTAACGCTTTTTTCAGTGTATAGTGGCTTTACTAATACTTCTTTCATCTACTCAGCCGCTGCCTTTTCTTTAGAATAAGTATTGTTAAAATATTCTACCGCTCCTGACTGAAGGAGCAATACCTGGCTATTCAATATGTCGTATGTAGAAACACTGTTTACACTTAGAACTTTTACTCTCTCGATATTTCTACCTGATTTGTAAACATTCTCATTGTGTTCAGAAGTAAGAACAAGAACCTTTTTACCATCAAGTTTTAAAGCCTGGAGCAAAGAAACAAAGTCTTTAGTTCTGGGTGCTTCATATGTGAAGTTTTCTACAACAACCAATCTTTCTTCAGAATTCTTGAGCGAAAGAGCAGATCTCTTTGCGAGCATCGCAACTTTGCGCGGCACTTTTAACCGGTAGTCTCTTGGTTTTGGGCCAAAGATTCTTCCGCCACCCACCCACAATGGTGATCTGGTTGTACCGGCACGCGCTCCGCCTCTTCCTTTTTGTCTCCAAGGCTTCTTGCCGCCGCCTCTAATTTCGCCTCTTTCTTTGCTTTTATGAGTACCTTGTCTTTGATTGGCAAGATACACTTTGGAAGCGAGGTAGAGTACATGATGATTGGGTTCTACCGAGAAAACTCCATCATTCAATTCTACCTGTCCGGAGACTGTACCGTCTGTTTTATAAACATCGACTAACATTTCTAACCTGAACTATTTTTTGTATAACTCTACAATTGAATTTATGGCACCCGGAACAGCGCCCTTAACTAAAATTATGTTTTTCTCTGCGATGATTCTAATGACCTGAAGATTTCTTACCGAGACATTATCATTTCCCATTCTTCCTGCCATTCTCTGACCCGGGAAAACCCTGGATGGATAAGATGATGCACCAATAGAACCGGGTGCTCTTAACCTGTCAGACTGACCGTGTGTCGTTCCGCCGACTCCACCGAAACCGTGCCTTCTCATAACGCCCTGAAATCCTTTACCTTTACTTTTGCCGGAGACTTTTATCTTCTCTCCAACAGTAAAGATACCGAGATCAATGCTGTCACCCACTTTATACTCTGCCACGGAATCTACGCGGAATTCTCTGAGATGACGCACCGGCTCGAGGTTGTTCTTTTTGAAGTGACCTAAGACCGGTTTGGTCAAATTTTTCTCTTTAACCTGACCAAAGCCTAACTGAATTGCGTTGTAGCCGTTGATTTCAACACTTTTTACATCAGTTACGGTGCAGGGGCCTGCCTCGATGATGGTCACAGGTATTCTGTTGCCATTATCGTCAAATATAGCAGACATTCCAATTTTTTTACCAAGTATTCCTAACATATATTCTCCGCAATCCCTTAGAGTTTAATCTCTATGTCAACTCCGGCAGGGATATCTAGTTTACCTAAAGAATCGATTGTTTTAGCGCTAGAATTATGGATATCTATAATTCTTTTGTGTGTACGGGTCTCAAATTGTTCACGCGATTTTTTATCGACATGAGGTGATCGTAATACCGTGTATATCGTTTTACGGGTAGGCAACGGTATCGGACCGGAAACCGAAGCTCCCGTACTTTTAACTGTTTTAATTATTTTTTCGGTCGATTTATCTATAAGTATATGATCGTACGATTTTAACTTAATTCTAATTTTCTTACCGGCCACTTTGATTTTCCTCGTTTTTTAAGACACAAAAGGGGAGGGATACCCTCCCCGTCTGTGATGCAATAAAGATTCTCTTACTCGATGATCTTGGTTACGGTTCCGGCACCCACGGTTCTTCCACCCTCACGGATAGCGAATCTGAGTCCTTCTTCCATAGCGATCTCGGAGATCAGTTTAACTCTCATTGACCTGTTGTCACCAGGCATTACGATGTCGTCAGCGTTTTCAAGTGTTACTACGCCGGTCACATCTGTTGTTCTGAAATAGAACTGTGGTCTGTAGCCATTCGAGAATGGTTTGTGACGGCCACCTTCTTCTTTCGAAAGTACATAAACCTGGCACTCGAATTCGGTGTGAGGAGTGATCGATCCTGGTTTAGCAAGTACCATTCCTCTCTCGATTTCATCTTTACCAACACCGCGCATAAGGATACCGGCATTGTCACCAGCCTGAGCTTTATCAAGTTCTTTTCTGAACATCTCGATACCGGTGATAACGGTTTTCTTGTGCTGGCCAAGGCCTACGAGTTCGATTTCTTTTCCAAGCTCGATTTCGCCTCTTTCAACTCTACCTGTAGCAACTGTTCCACGACCTGTGATCGAGAAAACATCCTCTACCGGCATCAGGAATGGTTTGTCAACACTTCTTTCAGGGAGAAGAATCCACTCGTCAACTGCTGCCATGAGGTTCCAGATACAGCCGTATCTTTCATCATCTGTTGGAGCGTTGCTTGCGCCGGCTTCGAGAGCCTGGAGAGCTGATCCTCTAACGATTGGTGTGTTGTCACCATCAAATTCATTCTTCTGGAGAAGTTCTCTGAGTTCCATTTCCACGAGCTCGAGAAGTTCTTCATCTTCCATCATGTCAACTTTGTTGAGGAACACTACAATACGGGGAACACCAACCTGTCTTGCGAGGAGGATGTGCTCTCTGGTCTGTGGCATCGGTCCGTCAGTTGCAGCAACAACGAGGATGGCACCATCCATCTGAGCAGCACCGGTGATCATGTTCTTTACATAATCCGCGTGACCCGGGCAGTCAACATGCGCATAGTGTCTGTTCTCTGTCGAGTACTCAACATGCGCAGTAGCGATTGTTATACCTCTTGCTTTTTCTTCAGGGGCGTTGTCGATAGAATCGAATGTTCTAACCTGCGACAAGCCTTTGTTTGCTAATGCCATCGTAATGGCGGCTGTCAAAGTTGTTTTTCCGTGGTCAACATGACCGATGGTTCCAATGTTGACATGCGGTTTAGACCTGTCAAATTTTTCTTTGGCCATCTGCTTATCTCCTATTAATTTTTCTGCTTGGTTTAATTATCAGACAGTTGAAGCTGATCTTCTACCGGAAGATTTTTCCGATATCTCTTCAGCAATTGATTTAGGCACATCAGAATAGTGCGAGAACTGCATAGTGTATATTGCGCGTCCCTGGGTCATCGACCTGAGAACTGTTGCATAGCCGAACATTTCCGAAAGAGGAACTTTAGCCTTGATTACCTGAGCATCTTTTCTGGCTGAGAATCCTTCGATTCTTCCCCTTCTCGAGTTCAGATCGCCCATGACATCTCCGAGATATTCTTCGGGAGAAACCACTTCAACCGCTACTATTGGTTCCAATATAACAGGTTTGGCTTTTTTAGCTGCAATCTGGAAGCCCATCGAACCGGCTACCTTGAATGATATTTCATCGGAATCGACATCGTGATATGAGCCGTCAAAAAGTCTCACCTTTATATCTACCATTGGATATCCGGCGACAACACCATTACGCATTGCTTCCTGAACACCGGCAGAAACTGCAGGGATATACTCTTTAGGAACAACTCCACCGACGATACCGTTGATAAATTCGAAACCTTTGCCGGGTTCGTTGGGGCTGACTTCGAGCCATACATGACCGAATTTACCTCTACCACCGGACTGCTTAACAAATTTACCTTCAGCTTCAACACTTTCAGTAATAGTCTCTCTGTAAGCCACTTGTGGCTTGCCTACATTTGCGTCAACTTTGAATTCTCTTCTAAGACGGTCAACGATAATCTCCAAATGGAGCTCACCCATGCCGGCGATGATGGTCTGTCCTGTTTCTTCGTCAACATGGACTCTGAAGGTCGGATCTTCATCAGCGAGTTTTGAAAGAGATTCAGAAAGTCTATCCTGATCAGCTTTTGTTTTGGGCTCAATGGCAATCTGAATTACAGGTTCAGGGAATACCATTCTTTCAAGAACCACAGGATCATCTTCACTGCAAAGGGTATCACCGGTTCTTGTAAACTTAAGCCCGACTGCTGCTCCAATGTCGCCTGCCCTTACCTGTGTAATTTCCTCACGGTGGTTGGCATGCATCTGCAACAAACGGCTGATTCTTTCTTTTTTCCCGGATACGGAGTTATAAACATACGATCCGGCTTCAAGTTTACCTGTATAAACTCTGAAGAAGGTCAGCTTTCCTACATAAGGATCGTTCATGATCTTGAATGCAAGCGCTGTAAACTTCTCGTCTTCGGTAACATTTCTTGTTACCTGGTCATTAATGCCGATGTGGTGGGCTTCAATCTTGGCTGCATCTTTTGGTGACGGCAGAAAATCGATTACCGAATCAAGAAGCATCTGAATGCCTTTGTTCTTGAAGGAGGCACCGCACAAAACCGGTATAATAACATTATCAATTGTAGCTTTTCTGAGAACCGTTCTTATTTCAGCGGCTGATATCTCTTCCCCGTCAAGGTATTTAACCAAAAGGGTATCATCGACATCAGAGACAGCCTCAAGCATCTCGGTTCTGTATTTCTGTGCAATCTCTATAAGATCTTTAGGAATCTCGATGATATCGAATTCTTTTCCAAGTGAATCATCATGATACATTATGGCTTTGAATTCAATAAGATCAATTACCCCTGCGAAGATATCTCCGGCACCGATAGGCAGAGCCAGTGGAATGGCGTTTGCTCCGAGCCGTTCACGAATCATTTCGAGTGCGTTGTAAAAATCGGCGCCAATTCTGTCCATCTTGTTGATGAATGCGATTCTTGGAACACCATATTTATCAGCTTGTCTCCACACAGTCTCAGACTGTGGTTCAACTCCGCCTACAGCACAAAACAGAGCTATTGCTCCATCAAGTACTCTGAGCGATCTCTCAACTTCAACTGTGAAGTCGACATGCCCGGGGGTATCAATAATATTTATTTGGTGGTCATTCCATAAACATGTGGTTGCAGCACTTGTGATGGTAATGCCTCTTTCCTTTTCCTGTTCCATCCAGTCCATAGTCGCAGCACCATCATGTACTTCGCCGATCCGGTGCAAACGGCCTGTATAATACAGTATCCTTTCAGTCGTTGTCGTTTTACCGGCATCAATGTGT
Source organism: Bacteroidota bacterium (assembly GCA_020161395.1). Classification (NCBI taxonomy): domain Bacteria; kingdom Pseudomonadati; phylum Bacteroidota; species Bacteroidota bacterium. The sequence goes on along the minus strand of JAIUOE010000007.1, from coordinate 46,936 downwards.
GCCATGATTCCGATATTACGAACTCTATCTATAGGTGTCTTTTTGCTCATTATCTATTCTGTTACTTTTTAATCACTACCACTTGAAGTGAGCGAAAGCCTTGTTGGCTTCGGCCATTCTGTGGGTATCATCTTTTTTCTTTATTGCGTTGCCCTGATTGTTCGATGCATCAATAAACTCGTTTGCGAGCTTTGTTGCCATCGATTTGTCTTTTCTGTCAGTTGCATATTTTTTTATCCATCTGATAGCAAGAGCCATTCTTCTTTCAGGGCGGACTTCCATCGGAACCTGATAGGTAGCTCCACCGACTCTGCGGCTGCGCACTTCAATTACGGGCTGGCAATTCTGAATCGCCTTTTTGAAGATTTCAATTCCCGGTTTCGAAGTTTTTTCTTCAACTATTGTAAAAGCATCATATACCAGAGTTCTTGCGGTTTCCTTGTGACCATCTTCCATAATTGCATTTATGAATTTAGCCAGCGAATGATCACCGAATCTTGGATCTGGTTTTATATATCTTTTTGGTGCTCTCTTTTTTCTCATAACTGATTACTTGCCTTTTTGTTGTTTGGGCCTCTTGGCTCCGTACTTGGATCTTCCCTGTTTTCTGTCAGATACACCATTGGAATCGAGCGTTCCTCTAATGATGTGATACCTGACACCGGGAAGGTCTTTAACCCTGCCGCCCCTGATCAAAACGATCGAGTGCTCTTGCAAATTGTGGCCTTCGCCGGGTATATAGGCTGAGACTTCTATGTGGTTAGTTAGTCTAACTCTCGCAACTTTGCGTAATGCCGAGTTTGGTTTCTTCGGAGTTGTTGTGTAAACTCTGGTGCAAACCCCTCTTTTTTGAGGACAGGCAGAAAGGGCCGGTGCTTTATTTTTTGAAAGCACGATCTTACGACCTTTCCTCACCAACTGATTGATTGTAGGCAAAATGAACTCCTGATTTTGTCCAAAACTTAAAAAAATTCAGACTTCAAATATAGGATAAAATAAATTAATTGTCAAGGTTTTTCACTTGACTTTAAAAAATAAAACTATTTTATGGCTTCTGAATTGCTCAGAAGCAACACCCTCGATCCATTCCGAGGGGTATCAGTAAAGGAGGGAGTCCCCGATCCATTCCGGGGACCCTTAAAAATATGTCAGATTGAAGGTATTTTGGCTGCTTCGTTCTCCAAAGCTTCCATTGCCATTTCATCCTCATCTCTTACGATGAGTGAACGGTATTTTCTCAATCCTGTTCCGGCCGGAATAAGACGACCCATTACAACATTCTCTTTTAATCCTCTAAGGGTGTCTCTCTTCGCCTGAATCGCTGCGTTTGCCAGTACTTTTGTGGTTTCCTGGAATGAAGCGGCAGAGATAAAACTTTCAGTTTCGAGCGCGGCTCTGGTAATTCCGAGCAACATGTGATCGAAAGTAGCCTGTTCAGCGTCACGATACTGAATTTCCGGTTTGCTTCTCTTTTTGAGTTCCAGATTAATCTCAGACAACTTCTTTCTGGAGATGAGCTGTCCGGGTTTAAGAATAGAACCACCGGCGTCGGTTACAATAACTGACTCGATCATTTTTTCGTTCTCTTCCATAAACTCGGCTTTGTCAACAACATCCTCCTCGAGGAATCTGGTGTCACCCGGCTGCACAACTTTGATCTTCTGAAGCATCTGACGCACAATTACCTCGATATGCTTGTCGTTGATCTTAACACCCTGCAAACGATACACTTCCTGTATTTCGTTTACGAGGTATTCCTGTACTGCGTTTGTACCTTTGATTCTCAAGATGTCATGCGGATCAACCGGACCATCTATAATCTTCTCGCCGGCAGGTATTTCATCACCTTCCTGCACGAGTGTGTGTTTACTAATCTGTACATTGTATTTCTTCTCGTCAGACTTGTCAACAGCGGTTACGATAATCTCACGGGTACCTTTTCTCTTCGCACCGAACGATACAACACCTTCGATATCTGCGATGATTGCAGGATCCTGCGGATTTCTTGCTTCAAACAGCTCGGTTACTCTTGGAAGACCACCGGTGATATCCCGTGTCTTCGAAGCCTGCTTGGCTATCTTGGCAAGAATTGTACCTGCAGGTATTTCCTGACCCTCTTCGACAGAGAGGAAGGCTTTTGCAGGGATGTTGAACGATCTCTTTTCGCCATCAGCGTTTTCTACAACGATGGATGGTGAGAGAGATTTGTCCTTAGGTTCGATCACAACCTTCTGAACATGGCCTGTCTGATCATCAGTAATCTGCTCGTATGTAAATTTATCGATAAGATCGACAAACTTGATTACACCGGTGATATCTGAAAGAATCAGAGCATTATAAGGATCATGGTAGTAAAGGGGTTGTTTTTTCCTTACCTTTTGATTTTCATCCACGAGCAGTTCTGCACCGTAGGGAACATCAAACTTCCTGAGAAGAATTTCATTATTGTCAACTATTTCAACGATTCCTCTTCGTCCGGTAACCACTTTTACTTTTCCGAAGATTGAATCTTTCTCAACAAATGTTACTCTGTTGTATCTTACAATACCTTCAACAGGTGTATCAACCTGTGATTGTGTCGCAATACGGGCAGAGGTACCACCAAGGTGGAAAGTTCTGAGTGTAAGCTGTGTACCCGGTTCACCGATTGACTGTGCAGCAATAACGCCCACAGCTTCACCAATTTCAACGAGTTTGCCGTTTGTAAGGTTTCTTCCATAACAATGGGCGCAGACACCATGTTTAGCTTCACATGTAAGTACTGTTCTGATATAGACAGAATCGAGTCCGGCGTCTTCGATGACGGCGGCGATTTCTTCTGTAATCATTAAACCGTTTTCACAAATCAGTTCATCGGTTCTTGGATCGTAAATATCGCCCTGGGCAACTCTACCGACAATTCTCTCGGTGAGCGGTTCGCGTTCTTCTCCGGCTTCTTTAAGAGCGGAGATTTCGATACCAAGAATGGTACCGCAGTCAATCTGGGTGATAATCACATCCTGGGCAACATCCACGAGCCTTCTCGTAAGGTAACCGGCATCTGCTGTTTTAAGAGCTGTATCTGCAAGACCTTTACGGGCACCGTGAGTGGAGATGAAGTATTCGAGTACCGAAAGACCTTCTTTGAAGTTGGCTATGATCGGGTTCTCGATAATTTCACCTGCCTGACCGGTAAGTGATTTCTGAGGTTTCATCATAAGACCACGCATACCTGCAAGCTGGCGAACCTGTTCCGAAGAACCTCTCGCACCCGAGTCAACCATCATGTGAATGGGGTTGAATCCCTGGTTCGATTCTCTGAGTTTCTCCATAAGAACCTTGCCAACATCATTGGTTGCGTGTGTCCAGATATCGATGATCTTGTTGTATCTCTCGGTATCTGTGATAAAACCGTTTTCATGTTCGTTAAGTACCTGCTCAACTTTTCTGTTGGCTTCGCCGATAATCGATTCTTTTTCTGCGGGAACCACAAGATCACTAAAGGAGATGGAAAGTCCACCCTTCATGGCGAATGTGAAACCGAGATCTTTCAAATCATCGAGGAACCTGGCAGTTACTTTATTTCCAAGCCTCATGAACATAAGGTTTACGAATGCACCGAATGATTTCTTCACGAGCAACTGGTTATAGAATCCCATTTCTTTGGGAACAATTTTGTTGAAGATAACCCTTCCAACAGTGGTTTCGATCATTTTGCCGTCAATTCTTACCTTGATCTTGGCATGGAGACCGACTACTTTGTTGTTATAGGCTATTTCCACCTCTTCATCATTGCTGAAAACCATTCCTTCGCCGAGATCGCCATCTTTCTTTTTGGTCAGATAGTAAACACCCAATACGATATCCTGTGTAGGAACAACAATCGGGCTTCCGTTCTGTGGAGAAAGGATGTTGTGGCTCGAAAGCATAAGAAGTTGTGCTTCAAGCTTGGCTTCATCTGAAAGAGGCACATGCACAGCCATCTGATCACCGTCAAAATCCGCGTTAAAAGCGGTACAAACCATCGGATGGAGCCTGATGGCTTTCTCATCGATGAGTTTTGGCTGGAATGCCTGGATACCAAGACGGTGAAGCGTGGGAGCACGGTTCAGCATCACTGGATGTCCGTCGATAATTTTTTCGAGAATTTCCCAAATAATTGGATCTTTTCTCTCGACTACCTTCTTGGCACTCTTAACGGTTTTGTTGTGCCCTCTCTCGATCAGCTTCCTGATGATAAGAGGTTTGAAAAGTTCGTACGCCATGTCTTTAGGGAGACCGCACTGATGAAGTTTCAGTTCAGGACCCACAACGATAACCGATCTGCCGGAGTAGTCAACTCTTTTTCCGAGGAGGTTCTGGCGGAAACGACCCTGTTTACCTTTGAGCATGTCGCTCAACGATTTTAACGGTCTGTTGTTATCACTTCTTACCGCAGAACCGCGTCTTGAGTTGTCGAAGAGGGCATCAACAGCTTCCTGAAGCATTCTTTTCTCATTTCTGAGAATTACTTCGGGAGCCTTAATGTCAATCAATCTCTTGAGACGGTTGTTACGAATGATTACTCTTCTGTAGAGATCGTTGAGATCACTTGTGGCAAACCTTCCACCTTCGAGGGGAACCAAAGGTCGCAACTCGGGTGGAATCACAGGAATGTAGTTGAGAACCATCCATTCAGGTTTGTTCTCAAGTTTGTCTTCCTTCGTACGGAAAGCTTCAATTACTCTAAGTCTCTTAAGTAATTCTTCTTTTTTCTGCTGTGAGCCTTCGCGGCTGAGCTGATCTTTGAGTTCATAGAATTTCTCCTCTACATTGAGGTTCTTCAGAAGCTCGCGGATTGCTTCCCCGCCTATTTTGGCATAAAATTTATTCGGGTCATTATCAGCCAGTTTATCATTTCCAACAGGTAATGATTTCTGGATTTCTGAATACTGATCCTCGGTTATGAGATCGTTTACCCTGAGACCTGTTGGTCCCGGATTCATAACTACATAAGACTCATAATAAACTATTTTTTCAAGTTCCTTTGAGCTGAAGCCCAAAAGATTTCCAATTTTCGATGGCAGCGATTTGAAGAACCAGATATGTACTACGGGAACGGCAAGACCTATATGGCCCATTCTTTCTCTTCGTACACTCTTCTGAGTAACCTCAACACCGCATCTGTCGCAGATGATACCTTTGTATCTGATCCTTTTATACTTGCCACAGTAACACTCCCAGTCACGCGTGGGCCCGAAAATTTTCTCACAGAAAAGCCCGTCCTTTTCAGGTCTGAACGATCTATAATTTATGGTTTCAGGTTTCGTTACCTCGCCATGGGATCTATCAAGTATATCATCGGGGCTCGCCAATGTAATAGTAATAGAATTAACATCTTTTATTACATTTTCCGGCAATCTTAATGACATATAAAAAACTCCTTCCGAGTATCTGTTTGCAAATTATTTAACTACTCAATGTCGACATCAAGGCCTAAACCTTGAAGTTCTTTAATGAGTACATTAAATGCTTCGGGCACATTCGGTTCTTGAATATTTTCACCTTTAACAATCGACTCATACACTTTGGTTCTGCCGGCTACATCATCACTTTTTACTGTGAGAATTTCCTGAAGAATATGTGAAGCACCGTAAGCCTCGAGAGCCCACACTTCCATTTCTCCAAATCTCTGACCACCAAACTGGGCTTTACCCCCGAGTGGCTGCTGTGTAATAAGCGAGTATGGTCCGATAGACCTTGCGTGAAGTTTATCATCGACAAGGTGACTCAATTTAAGCATGTAGATATATCCACATGTAACTTTTTGATCGAAAGGCTCACCTGTTCTGCCATCATGCAATTCGGTTTTACAACCGACAGGCAGACCGGCTTTTTCGAGGTAACCATCCACATCTTTCACTTCGGCACCGTCAAATACCGGTGTGGCAAACTTGACACCAAGTTTCTTGCCAACCCACCCCAGTGCAGTTTCATACAACTGACCAAGGTTCATACGGGAAGGTACGCCGAGAGGATTCAGGATCATTTCAACCTGAGTGCCATCCGGGAGGAAGGGCATGTCTTCCTGAGGAACAATTTTGGCAACGACACCTTTGTTTCCGTGTCTTCCCGCCATCTTGTCACCCACGGAAATCTTTCTCTTTTTGGCAACATAAACTTTTGCCAGTTGAATGATTCCCGGTGGAAGTTCATCACCAATCTGTATTTTTTGCTTTTCGCGTTTGTAATCTTCATCAACATCGGCAAGCTTTCTGAGATAATTTTTCATCAGAGCCCTTACGAACTCATTCGATCTCTCATCTTCAAACCAGCCAAGCTTGTCATCAAGTCTCTCGATTGTATCAACGGTCTCCAAAACAGAGCGGTCGATGACAGTGCCTGACTTGATAACCGTGATTCCGTGTTCATCTTTTACACCGAGAGTTTTCTTTCCTTCGCAGATTTTGGCAAGTCTGTCAATCATCTTGTCGCGAAGCGCGATTTTCTCTCTCGAATATTTAATTTCCAGTTCCTCGGAAAGTTTTTTCTCGAGTTTTTTGGATTCGGCGTCTTTCCTTCTGCGGCTGAAGAGTCTGGTCTTGATAACCGTTCCTCTTAGTCCGGGAGTTGCGCGAAGTGAAGCGTCTTTTACTTCACCGGCTTTTTCACCGAAGATAGCTCTTAGTAGTTTCTCCTCAGGTGTTGGATCAGATTCCCCTTTCGGAGTCAGTTTACCAATGAGGATATCACTTTCCTTGACTTCGGCACCAATTCTGATGATACCGTTTTCGTCGAGGTTTTTTACAGTTTCTTCACTAACATTAGGGATTTCACGGGTAAGCTCCTCGTCACCTCTCTTGGTCTCACGAACCTGAAGTTCGAATTCCTCGATGTGTATCGACGAGAAAACATCGTTCATAACGAGTTTTTCAGAGAGGATGATAGCATCCTCAAAATTGTAACCTCTCCAGGGCATGAATGCCACCAGAATGTTTCTGCCGAGAGCAAGTTCACCTTGATCTGTGGCAAATCCATCTGCGAGAACATCACCTTTTTTCACTTTTTGTCCGATTTTAACAATGGGTCTCTGAGTGATGCTGGTTTCCTGGTTGGTACCGGAGAATTTAATAAGCTTGTAGGTTACAGTCTTTACTTCGTTGAACTCGGTAAGAGCCTCAAATGAGAGAGGATCGATGTTATAGTCGACAACTATTTTATCGGCATCAACATAAACCACTTCTCCATCTTCCTGAGCCACTATTACCGATCTTGTATCCCGGGCTACCCTTCCTTCGAGACCTGTTCCTACGAGTGGAGCTTCAGGTTTTATCAGAGGAACAGCCTGGCGTTGCATGTTCGAACCCATGAGAGCACGGTTGGCATCGTCATGCTCGAGGAATGGAATCAAAGCTGCAGCAGCACTTACAATCTGCGCTGGCGCCACATCCATGAACTCGACTTCCTGTGGATGCACAATCGGGAAATCACCTTTTCTGCGGCATTTAACTCTTTCTCTTACGAACTTTCCGTTCCCGTCGATCGGAGCATTTGCCTGAGCGATGGTGTACATGTCTTCCTGCTCTGCAGTAAGATATACCACATCTGAAGAAACTATGCCGTCTTTTACAACACGGTATGGAGTTTCCAAAAATCCGAATTTGTTTACTCTCGAAAAAATCGTGAGTGAGGAAATAAGACCGATGTTTGGACCTTCAGGGGTTTCAATCGGGCAGAGACGACCATAATGAGTATAGTGCACATCTCGAACTTCAAACCCTGCTCTCTCTCTGGTAAGACCGCCTGGTCCCAAAGCAGACATTCTTCTCTTGTGAGTTAACTCCGAGAGTGGATTTGTCTGATCCATAAACTGTGAGAGCTGGTTTGTTCCGAAGAACGATGTAATTACACTGCTGATGGTTCTGGCATTTACAAGATCCTGAGGTGCAAATCCTTCTGCATCTCTGATCGACATTCTGTCTTTAATTGTTCTTGCCATTCTTGCAAGACCTGTGTTGAACTGCATTTGAAGCTGCTCACCCACGGTTCTTACTCTTCTGTTTCCAAGATGATCTATATCGTCCGATGCAGCGTTTTCATCTTTCATCTTGATGATATATTTCATAATTTCAATGAAATCCTGAATGTGCAAAACTGTCAAATCGTCAGGGATAATACCCTTAAGATTCAACTTGTCATTCATACGGTGTCTGCCCACTTCGCCGAGATCATATCTCTTGTCATTGAAGAAGGTCTTCTCAAGCAGTCCGGCAGCAGTTTCAACATCAGGTGCTTCACCTGTTCTCAACTGTCTGTAGATTGAAAGAAGAGCTTCATCCTTGCTGTGGGTAGTATCTTTTTCCAGAGTATTTAAAATAAGATTCTGATCGAGGTTCAGGTCGGTTCTGATCAAATTGATCGACTCAACACCCGAATTTCTGATCATCTCAACTGCTTCCTCATCGATAATATCGTTACGGTTAAGGAAGATTTCACCGGTATTGGTATCAAACACTTCAGTTGCCACTTTCCTTGAAAGAAGCGATTCTGGATCGGTTTCGTTCAGGTCAATGGTTTCATATAATTCAAATATGCTTAAGATTTCGTCATCGATTTCGTAACCGAGAGCTCTTAGAAGTGTGGTTGAGGGGAATTTTTTTCTTCTGTCGATATAGACATTGAGTACATAATTAATGTCAGTGGTAAACTCGACCCATGACCCCTTCAGAGGAATAATCCTTGCTGAATATAACGGGGTTCCGTTGGGGTGAACCGTCTGTGAAAAAGCAACGCCGGGTGAACGGTGAAGCTGTGAAACCACAACTCTCTCCGCACCATTGATGATAAAAGTTGCCTGATCTGACATAAATGGAAGTGTACCGAGGTAAACCGTCTGCTGCACTGAATTTACCCACTCGCCTGTGTCAGGATCCTTGGATGATAAAGTCAGCTTTGCTTTAATGCTCGCCGAGTAGGTTAAACCTTTTTCTCTGCACTCCTGGATGGAATATCTTGGTTTCTCTATATAATATTCGTTGTAATCGAGGCGGTATTTTGCCTTGTGATTGTCGGGATTGTCCAGGATGGGAAAATTACTTGTAAAAACTTGCTGTAAGCCCTTGTTCTCTCGTTCGGAGGGGGCAACATCCATCTGTAAAAAATCAAAAAAGGACTCCTTTTGAACGCTAAGGAGATCCGGAATTTCCAGTACGGAATTTATATTACCGAAGGTAATTCTGTCATTGTTCAATTGAATAACCTCAAAGTTGTTTTGTCAAATCGTCTGCTAGCAATCATGATCTGAACATAAATAATAAAAAGCGATAAGACGATGATTATCGTCTTATCACTCAAAAATCAGGTTAAGGAATAAAAGTAAATTGATAAATTACTTTAATTCTACCTTTGCACCGGCTTCTTCAAGCTCTTTTTTGACTTTTTCAGCTTCGTCTTTTGAAACCTGTTCTTTAACCGGCTTTGGAGCTGCTTCCACGAGGTCTTTAGCTTCTTTCAAACCTAATCCTGTGTGAGCTCTAACAACTTTGATAACACCAATCTTGTTAGCGCCTGCTTCTGCAAGAATAACATCGAATTCTGTTTTCTCTTCAACCACAGCAGCGGCTTCGGCTGGAGCAGCAGCACCCATAACTACAGGGGCGGCAGCGGTAACACCGAATTCATCTTCGAGTGCTTTCTTCAATTCAGCAGCTTCAACAAGGGTTAAAGCTTTGATTAATTCTACTAACTGAGATACTTTCTCTGACATCTTTAGTTCTCCATTTTTAAATTTTTTCTAAAAAATTATGCAGCTTTCTTTTTGGCAATTTCATCGATAACGCTAACGAGGTCTCTCATGACCGCATTGAGTGTGCCAACGATACCTGAAGCAGGCGCATTGATGCTGCCAAGAATACCTGCTATAATTTCTGCCTTTGTCGGCAGTTTTGCCAACACATCCAACTGTTCGCCGGAATAGTACTGTGTCTCGATGTAACAGGCTTTTAACCCGAATTTCTGAGTATCATCATTGAATTTTTTGATGATCTTGGCAGGTGCTACAGGATTATCGAAAGCGAATACAAATCCTGTCATTCCGACCATGTTCTCAGCAAGTTTGGGATATTTTCCTGACTCTACAAGAGCGCGTTTGAACAAGGTGTTTTTAATAACCTTATATACAACGCCCTCTTTCCTGAACTCATTTCTGAGTTTGGAGATCTGAGCCACATCAACTCCGGTGTAGTCAGTAAGATATATAGCGGTAGAATCGTTTAGAAGCTCTACGATTTCCGCAATGACTTCACCTTTTTGTTCTCTGTTCATTTAACTCCCGAATCAGTTTGTTTATACCTCGTCGGTATAGAAGCAGTTCGTTTTGTTTGTGCGTAATAAACTTTAATTAAGTTCTTCTTTTGCTATCTTTAAGCCGGGACCCATCGTTGAAGAGAGAAATACACTCTTCATGTAGGTACCTTTGGCTGCTGCAGGTTTCAGTTTGTTAACCTGATTGATCAGTGCTTTGGCATTTTCTTCAAGTTGTTCGGTGGTAAAATTTAATTTTCCAACCGCAGCATGAATGATACCCTGTTTGTTAACTCTGAAATCGATCTTTCCTGCCTTCACTTCCTTTACGGCTTTTGCTACATCCATGGTAACTGTACCGCTTTTTGGGTTAGGCATGAGACCTTTTGGTCCGAGTATCTTACCGAATTTTCCAAGCTGTCCCATAACATCAGGGGTAGCGATTACCACATCAACATCGGGAACTTCATTTTTCTCGATCGCTGTGAGGTATTCCTGGAAACCTGCATACTCGGCACCTGCATCAAGTGCCTCCTGAATCTTTGGACCTTGTGCCACAACAAGCACCTTCACAGTTTTACCTGTTCCGTGCGGAAGTGATACGGTGCCTCTAACCATCTGGTCTGCGTGTCTTGGATCGACACCGAGACGGAGTGCACATTCAAGTGATTCAACAAATTTTACATTTGATGCACCTTTAAGAACATCAATTGCCTGAGCAACTGTGTATTCTTTATCTACATTGACTTTCGCCAATACTGATTTGTATCTTTTTGATATTTTCATTTTCAGCTTCCTTATCCTTCAACCGTGATGCCCATGCTACGGGCAGTACCGGCAACCATTGATGCGGCTGCTTCGAGTGTGTTAGCATTAAGATCGGGCATTTTTAATTGAGCGATTTCCTCAACCTGTTTCCTGGTAACTTTTGCTACTTTGGTTCTGTTGGGTTCGGCTGATCCTCCCTTTAAGCCTGCAGCTTTTATTAAAAGAACTGCAGCCGGAGGGGTTTTGGTAATGAATGTAAACGACTTGTCGGAAAAGACAGTAATCACAACTGGTATGATCAATCCATCCTGGCCGGCTGTTCTGGCGTTAAATTGTTTACAAAACTCCATTATGTTCACGCCCTTTTGACCTAAGGCTGGCCCTACCGGTGGAGACGGGTTTGCCTTTCCTGCGGGAATCTGGAGTTTTATATATCCGGTTATCTTTTTTGCCATTTTATAGACCTGTTAATTATAAAGTTTTTTTTTAATGTACCAATTCTGCTTGCACAAAATCGATTTCGACCGGGGTTTTTCTTCCGAAGATTGAGACGAGAACTTTTATTTTCATCCTCTCCTCATTTACTTCTTCCACTGAACCCGAGAAGTTGTTGAACGGGCCATCAATAATCTTAACTGTATCTCCCGTTCTGAATACAGTATCCAATCTTTCGAGATCCTCTTCCTGCTTCACTCTGCCGACAATTCTTTTTACTTCATCATCGCGAAGAGGAGCGGGGTTTTTACCGCCTAAAAATCCTATAACCGACTGTGTGTTGTTTATAAAATCCTTAACCTGAGCGTCGAGATCTACACAAATAAGAATATAGCCCGGTAAAAAGCTTCTGATTTTGCTTTTCTTTTTACCGTCCTTTACCTCGTAAACCTTTTCCTGGGGAAGCAATACTTCAGATATCTTCTCACCAAGTTTTGTATTATCACGGACTCCCAGCTCAATCAAGCCTTTTACTTTGGCTTCATGACCTGAAAGGGTCTGCAATACATACCATCTGTGTTCCATTTTGCTCCTTAATACAAAAAGCTGAAAAGGAATGATATTCCTTTATCAATAACGAAACATAAACCGGCAAAAACAAGCGACGAGGCTACGACTACCTGAGTGGAACTCTTCAGCTCTTCCCGGGTCGGCCAGGTTACTTTTTTCATCTCTTTGATGATATCTTCGTATAGCTTAATTATTTTCTGTTTCATTGTGGACTTTCGGACTGTTTAAGCACGCTGGGAGGGAATCGAACCCCCAACCTGCGGTTTTGGAGACCGCTGCTCTGCCAATTAAGCTACCAGCGTATTGGATTATTTAGTCTCTTTGTGAACTACCGGCTTGTTACACCAGCGGCAATATTTTTTATATTCTACTCTGGCAGGATGTAATCTTTTGTTCTTCGTTGTAGAGTAATTTCTTCTCTTACATTCAGTACATTCCAGGGTGATTATGTCTCTCATATCTCTACCTTAAATAAAAAGTTGAGCTGACGATCGGGATTGAACCGATGACCTCATCCTTACCAAGGATGTGCTCTACCAACTGAGCTACGTCAGCTTAATTAAACATAAAAAAAATGAAAGCAGCCAATGGCTCACTTTCATTGCTTTGTCTCAGAGCGGGAGACGGGACTCGAACCCGCGACCAACAGCTTGGAAGGCTGTGACTCTACCACTGAGTTACTCCCGCAATTCTCCATCCTTTTGTGGGCGGCGAGGGATTCGAACCCCCAAAGGCGTAAGCCAACGGATTTACAGTCCGCCCCGACTCTCCAACTTCGGCGTCCGCCCAACTATCGATTCCGTTCCAGAATTTTTCTGAAAGGGACTTCTAAAGTAAGATTTTTTTAATTTAAATGCAAGCAGTCAAGTGAAATAATTTTAAATTATTTTCTTCTCCTCAACTAATAAATCAAATCTGATAACTGACAACTAAAAAAAACTACTTCAACAACACTGATTTCACCGTCTGAGTGTAAACTGTGTTCCCATTTTCCGGTGATTGCACATTTAGCCTGAATATGTAAACGCCGGACGAAAACTTTGAACCGTCAAATCTTTTTTCGTGAAAACCCTTTTCCATTTCGCCCGATAACAGTTCTGTAACCCTCTGACCGGCGATGTTATAAACCGACAAAGAAACGATGCTCTTTTCTTTCAGCGAAAATTTTATCACTGTTTCAGGATTAAAGGGATTGGGATAATTTTGCCACAACCTGAATTCCCCGGGCACAGAAGTCTCATCTTTCTCAATACCTGTCGGGTAATAGTGGTATTTCGCACCAAAATGCTGGAATATCTGATCGATTCTTGCCCTGGTTACCGTGATCGAATTTAAATGATCCGTTCCCCTGCCTGCAACTATTGCATTGTGAAAAGTTATGGTATCACCTGCTCTCAGGTCGAATGGTCCCGAATTGGCTAAGCTTCTCTGATCGGTGGGAGTATTGTTCAACCACCCCGTGTTTGTCACAGGCTCACCCGAGTATATAAATATCTTTGAAGCGGTGCTGCAGGGAACCCCGCCATAAAACTGCCCGAAGGGCCATGTGCAGGGATCGATCACGGAACCGGTCTTTTGTCTTCCCTTCTGGTAGTTTCGCAGTTCAGAGGAGTAAGTCGGATCCCCGTGAGTCGGGTGCGACCCGATATAATGCTGTGATGATGTCATTCCCAGATTCGAAGCTCCCGGGATTCTTTTATTTTGGAAGGGTCTCCCCATCGGAACAATGGCGGTATCAAGAGGAATATCCAAACCCGGATCATAAATATTGTTTCCGTTCATATCCTGAAATGATATCCCGGGAATAAATACAGGCTGACCAAACAATATTGTCTGAAAGACGGCGGGAGGATTCACACCGAAAGAGCCGTCAGGTCCCTCGTTCCAGATATAACTGCTGTTTCTTATCGTATCAGTTCCGAAAAGATCATCCACATAATCACCCAAATCGGTGTCGCTCCATGCAGAAAAAATTGCTCCGGGAATATTCGGCGTAACAGTCCCTTTGTTTACAATTTCATACCGGATAAATATTGCATCCCTAACTGCATACGAAGGGGAATTTGGAAACGCGTAAACAGTCTGTCTCACTTCTATCCCCGAAGGATATTCTGAGAATCTTCTCCGATCTCTCGGGACAGCATCGTTATAGACACAATAATATGAGATTTCACCCAAAATCTCGGGCATGTCCTCGTTTGGTTCCCAAATTCCGTTATTGTTCAGATCAATTGGATCATATATCCCGTTTTGATTTCCGTCCCAGTATCTTGCACCTGACTGAACCGCATACTTCCAAACCTGCCAGCTTGCCCCGAATGCCGAATCCTCTGCTGCCACCCGGTAAATTCCATTTCGGGGATCTTCCGGTTGTGAACCCACAGGTCCTGTTTGATAATCGTCAATTCTCGATGCGGACATCACACTCGCAGACCAGACTGCCCCGTCTTTGAATCCCGAAAGTGAAAAACCATTCGAAAAAATGATGGGGATCGAATCATATCTGATCGAAGATTTACCGTCTATGCTGACATCTCCGATTACGCCATTTCTGTCAAAAGGTACCCACAAAGCTCCCGTTGTAAAACTGTCCATTACCTTTACTCCATCAATCAAAAAGGCAAATGTAAAATCAGCAGATGAAAGATAATTAGTCCCGCCGTTCATCAGGACACTCAACCTGCCGAAATCCCCGGGTGAAGCAACTTTTACAAATCCTCTGAAAATACCGTCACCGGCTGTGGAATCGTTATGAAGTCCGTCATCATAAAGGTTAAATTCCACAGGTACTTCGTTTAGTGTGCCCCTTATTTTCCCGTTCAGACCCGAAAGATGATAACCGGCATACACGAGGAAAAATATCGAATCACCAAGGGCAGGCACGGCAGGCAGCATTTTCGTTGAGAAGATTACAGGAGGTGCTTCATTATCACCCATTGTCAGACCGTTCCCCCACCAAAGTCTTGTTTTCCCTGTCGGGGACGACCTCAAACTGGAAAAAACAATGTCAGGCGACACAGATTGAGGATTGATGTTCAGATTAGCATCATCACCGGCATATTTTGTCAATTGAACGGGTGACTGCCAGCTAACCCCGTTATCGGTACTTGAAATCCTGAAAAAATCAGAATTTCTGAATGCACCGATCGTGTACCTGACCTGACGGTAAAAGATGTGGAGATTCCCCTGCGAGTCTTTATAAAATTTTGGATTTCTGATCTCATCAACTGAGGAGAGTGCAGTGGTGGTGTCCTTCCACTGACCTGTGGAAGCAGTGTATTTCATCAACATTATTTTCCTGTTCGCCACATTTTTTTCCTGACAAGCAAGAATCATGTCACCGTTACCCGACGGAAGAAGTGTCGGATTGGAAAACCCGCCTGTTGTCAGAACCTGATACTGGGAAAAAGTGATTCCATTATCCGTACTTTTTGAAAACCCGATTGAATTCTGATTCTGTGATATCCCGAGCACTATCTCATTGCCACCGTTGTAAATCGCCGATGTAATTTTAAGCTGACTTTCGACGGATATTCCATTATAGAGTTTCAAATATCTGCTGATTCCCCAGTTGTTTCCTCCATCATCAGAGATTTTATATTTATAAACTCCTCCTCCGACTCTGAAAATTGCCAGCATCCGGTTGTTTGCAGTTTTTACAAGAAACGGAACCGAAAGACTGTCTTCCGCTGACAGGGTTGAAACTGTTGTATCAAAGAGAAGTGAAGGAGTGCCCCAGGTAGTTCCTGAATTGCTGCTTTTCGAAAGGAAATATTGAACCCTGCCGGGATAGAAATGTTCCGAATGAAGTGCCAAATACTGATTGCCGGTTAAAGCAACTATCTCGCCGGACCTGTGGTTTAGTGTATCACTTGCCGGATAAAAGGTTACAGGGTTTGTTTGTGCCCAAAGCAAAGATACTACGAAAATGTTTATAAAACTCAAATACTTGAAAAGCATGGCGTTTTCCTCCCGGTTTAATTTTCGGGGGTCCACCTGCGGACGCCCGGGACATTAGATGATAAATTCCTACTTAACTTCCACAATTTCTATTGCGAAGTTCAGGATTTCTCCTGCAAGGTCATGGTTGGCATCAAGAGTAATGGTTTCATCATTCAATTCTATTACTGTCATGATTATGTTTTCACCATTTTCTCCATCGAGTTCCAACCGGTCTCCAAGTTCCACCTCCATATCGGGCAACTGGGCTCTCTGCACCTCCACCACCAGAGCGTCACGATATTCACCGTAACCAAGCTCAGGGGGAACTGCCACATCCTTTTTCTCACCAACTTCCATCCCAAGGACTGCAAGCTCCAATCCGGGGATGATTTCATTGTTACCAACCCTGAAAACGAGTGGTTCTTTACCGTACGATGTCTCAAATTCTTCGCCGTCTGCAAAGGTGCCGGTATAATGCATCGTCACGAGTGAACCTTTTTGAATTGAAGCCATTTTTATTCTCTTTCATATTTGAAGTTAGCGAAACCGGTCTCAAATTATCTTTGAAACCACGAGGTAATATAATAAAGAACTCCTTCTTTCACAATTTTTTCCCTCGTCACATTTTTTACAGTAAGAACACAATAGAAATGACACCAACTCGACTCGATAGAAATGACACCCAAAATAATCTTATAAAATCTTAAATTTTACCTTATTTCGACAAAATGGTATAAATAATGTATTTTAAAATATATTATTTGTATATTTGCAGTGTTATGAATAAAAAAATCCGATTTAATCTGGTATCTGAAGAGTTGATTATTCAACGACTTCAATTCGAAAATCCGTGGTGGACAACCGGGCGACCCTCCGAATTCTTTGTCACTTTTGATAAACGGCTTCATTTCTCTGATTTCCAGGCTTTGGTTGAAGAAACTTCTGTCAGAAGAGCGGTTATCCTTATGGGACCCCGGCGGGTTGGGAAAACAGTTTTGATGCACCAGTCAATAAGTGAATTGCTGAGACAACGAATACCCCCCAATCAAATTTTCTATATTAGCATTGAAAACCCGATATACAACTATCGAGGGCTTGAAGAGTTGTTTCATCTCTCTCTCAAAGCAAGCGGCAGAAAAGAACCGAAAGGATGCCTCATCTTTTTCGATGAGATTCAGTACCTGAAAGACTGGGAAGTCCATTTAAAATCGTTGGTCGACAGCTATCCTCAAACAAAATTCATTGTCTCCGGCTCAGCTTCAGCTGCCCTTAAGTTAAAAAGCATGGAAAGCGGTGCCGGCAGATTCACTGATTTTAAGCTCCCCCCACTCTCTTTCCGGGAGTACCTTACCCTTCTGAATCTTGATTATCTGGTTGAAAAAATTAGTGACGACAGTCTTGCATTTCCAAACACCGGATTCACCTCGCCCAATTTAGGTGAACTAAACCGGCAGTTTATAAACTACATAAATTTCGGCGGTTATCCTGAAGCCATTTTCAGTAAAAGGATTCAGTCTGACCCGGGAAGATATATTAAAAGCGATATTATCGATAAAGTCCTGCTCCGTGACTTGCCGGGTCTCTATGGCATAAGGGATGTTCAGGAACTTAACTCTTTTTTCACAACACTCGCCTACAATTCAGGAAATGAACTTTCTTTGGAAAGTCTCAGCTCAACAAGTGGCGTCGATAAAAATCTCCTCAAGAGATACCTCGAGTATCTTGAAGCTGCATTTCTCATCAGAATTTTAAACAGAGTTGATGATTCAGGGAAAAAATTCAGGAGGGCAACCTTCTATAAGATTTATCTTACGAACCCCTCTTTGAGAAGTGCCCTTTTCACACCAGTATCACAAATGGATGATTCGTTCGGCAACATGGTTGAAACTGCTGTCATGTCACAGTTGTTTTATAAGGACGGGATCAAACCTTATTATGCAAGGTGGAGTCAGGGCAGGAGCAACGGCGAGGTGGATCTGGTTTTGCTTGATGACTTTAAGCTAAAACCAAAATTCGCAATTGAAATCAAATGGAGTAACCGGTATTTCAACAACCCGTCTGAATTGAAAAGTTTGTCACTGTTTTGCAAAAAAAATAATCTAAATGAAGCTCTCGTCACCACAATCGACAAAACCGGTGCGAATGAATCAGGAGGGCTGAATCTTAAGTTTGTGCCTGCTTCCCTGTTTGCCTACTCTGCAGGCTTCTGAATTTTTAAGATAATTCAGACACTGCCAGATTTAATCTCTTTGAAGTGATCTTCCCGGGATTGAACCCGGAGAATATAAGTTCATTGTTCTGAAAATTTTTAATCAATAACATTGAGTTTCATTCCGACAAAAACAAACCGAAAAAAAAAAAAAACACCCAAAATAATCTCATAAAATCTTAAATTTTATCTTATTTCGACAAAATGGTATAAATAATGTATTTTAAAATATATTATTTGTGCATATTTAATCAGTTTGATATGTCGTATCATAAGTATAGAACCTTTTGGTCTTTCGATTTTGGTAATTGCAAATGCATTGTATCGAATGATAGATTGATCAGGGTTCTACTCATTCGATTGCAGAGAAATGATACATTAGTTTCTCGGCAGTAATTCTAACATTGATAGTTACGGACATTTTTTTTAGATTCGGTATTCAATTTGAAAGTTTTTTATGAAATTTAAATTCGGTGAGTTGTTTTGCGGTCCTGGTGGACTAGGATTGGCTGCAAAGTCTGCTAAATTGTCTCATAACAACGAGGAATTCAGTATTGAGCATGCCTGGTCAACCGATTATGATCGTGATTCATGCCTGACTTATACATATAATATTTGTCCCGAAAATCCGAAGAGTGTTGTATGTAAAGATATTCGACAATTAGACATCGCCTCTCTTCGCAAAATTTCCGAAATAGATGCCCTAGGATTTGGTTTCCCATGCAATGATTTTAGTATAGTGGGTGAGCAAAAAGGAATGGATGGTGTTTATGGGCCACTCTATTCATACGGCGCAAAAACCATGGAGATATTTCAACCTAAATGGTTTCTAGCGGAAAATGTTGCTGGATTAAAAAATGCCAATGAAGGTGATGCATTCAAAAAAATTCTTTCCACATTTTACGATATGGGTTATTCCGTTTATCCACACTTGTATAAATTTAATGAATATGGTGTTCCTCAAAATCGGCAAAGAATTCTTATTATAGGTATAAGAAAAGACTTAGATGTCGTGTATCGTGTCCCATCAACCCGGCCTTTTAGAAAAATTGATATATCCGTTAAGAATGCTATAGAAAATCCACCTATTCAACTTGATGCCACCAATAATGAGCTTACCCGGCAATCTCAACAAGTAATTGAAAGATTAAAGCATATAAAACCTGGTGAAAATGCATTTACAGCCAATATTCCGGAAAATCTCCGGCTTAATGTGAAAGCCGCCCAAATAAGTCAAATTTATAAAAGATTGGTCCCTGACAAACCGAGTTATACGATTACCGGGAGTGGTGGAGGGGGAACACATGTTTACCATTGGCAGGAAGACCGTGCTCTAACAAATAGAGAAAGGGCTCGAATACAGACTTTTCCTGATGATTTTGTTTTTATTGGATCGAAGGAAAGTGTGCGGAAACAAATCGGAATGGCAGTTCCTGCAAGAGGAGCACAAGTAATATTTGAAGCAATTCTCAAAAGTTTTGCAGGTGTCGAATATGACTGGGTACCAAATAACATTAATCCTCTCATCCATGATAACCATAAAAAAAGATTTTTCGGATTAAGGTTTTCCAAAGATGTGGAATTGAACCTCTTTGATCAAATTAATATAGTTTAAACATTTTGCGAGGTTATATGATTACGACAGCACTATTTGAAGAGGTACTGATTAAGCCGGCTCAAATATCAGACGAACTAAGGATTGTTTCCGGATACGCAACACCAGCTATGGCATTTAGACATTTAAGTGTTCTATCAGATATGAATCTTAATATTAAGGTAAATCTAATTGTCGGAATGACTCCTCAAGAGGGAATCTCATTAACCGGACATAAAGGCTTCAAAAAAATAATGGGGGATATTTTCAAAGATTGCTTCCAGTGTAGCTATCTTCAAAATTTACCCCCGGTCCATTCCAAATTGTATATATGGCTTAAAGACGGCAGACCTGTTCAGAGCTATTTGGGATCTGCAAATTACACACAGAAGGCTTTTAATGGATTAAAACAGATGGAGATACTTGCAGGATGTGACAGGGATATTGCACTTGACTATTTTAATGATTTAGAAAAAAACTCTATCTATTGTGATCATCCTGATGTGGAAACTTCTGTCTTAATTTATACTGATTCATCGCGCACAATACCGAAACAAAAAAGAAAGAGGGATAAGTTACCCGTAGCGAAGGTATCAGATTACAGTAATCAAAGTCTTGAGAATATTACTATTTCATTAATCCCGAAATCCGGTATTATCCAAAAGGTTGGTGGATTGAATTGGGGACAAAGAAGTGGGCGGAATCACAATCAAGCCTACATCCAACTTCCGCCTGAAGTTTATAAAAGTGAATTCTTCCCAATAAGAGGCACTCATTTCACTGTTATCACTGACGATGGCAAAACACTTATCTGCACACGGGCTCAAAAGAACAATTGGGGTGCAGCTATTCATACACCCCATAACAACAGCTTGTTAGGAGAGTACTTTCGAAACAGGCTTGGGGTTGCCTCAGGTGCATTCATCCAAAATGCAGACCTTAAAAGATACGGCAGGGATAATGTGACCTTTTACAAAATTGATGATGAAAATTACTATATGGACTTCTCGAATTAAAACTTGGTTTCTCAAGACATTAAGTTATTAAATCATCTTATTCATGAGTCCATTTAGCCACAAAAAAAGCTGTCACCGAATGATCAGCGACAGCTTTTTTCAATTCTTAAGAAAATTATCAGATATCCACTTCGATTCCCTTGATAATTACTTCTGTATCGAGAGCAATTACAAGTTCCTCATTTGTGGGGATTCTGAAAACTTTCACTTTCGAGCCCTCGGGAGAGATATCTTCATCACCGGCGGCATTTTTTGCTTCGTCAATATCCATACCCATGAACTTCAGACTTTTACAGACTGCGGAACGGACATCCGGAGAGTTCTCTCCGATACCACCCGTAAATACGAGGGCGTCAATTCCACCCATTGCCGCTGCATAGGCACCGACATATTTTGTGATTCTGTAACAGAAGACATCAAAAGCATACTTCGAGCGTTTGTGACCATCTTTCATTGCCGAGATAATTTCACGCATGTCGGATGACTCACCGCTGATACCAACGAGACCGCTGTGTTTGTTGAGAAGGGTGTTGGCTTCAGAAAGCTGTAATCCTTCCTTACCCATGATATGCAGGATGATTGATGTATCAATATCACCGCATCTTGTACCCATAAGAAGTCCTTCAAGGGGAGTAAATCCCATTGAGGTATCAACCGAAGTGCCATGATCGACTGCAGCCATGCTGCATCCGTTTCCGAGGTGAGCAGTTACCACCTTCAACTCATTCAATGGTTTCCCGAGCTTTTTTGCTGCCCTGCCCGCTACAAACCTGTGCGAAGTACCGTGAAAACCATACCGGCGAATCTGATGACTCTTGTAAAGCTCATACGGGATTCCGTACAGATATGCTTTTGGCTCCATCTTGGAATGGAAAG
The DNA here is from genome assembly GCA_020161395.1 of Bacteroidota bacterium. Lineage (NCBI taxonomy): Bacteria > Pseudomonadati > Bacteroidota > Bacteroidota bacterium. The sequence continues at coordinate 25,266 of JAIUOE010000007.1, read as the reverse complement.
CAGTATCAAAAACACCAACTTGTGGTATATTCGGAAGCACTCTCGTGACAGCCTGAATACCTTTGATGTTTGGTGGATTGTGAAGTGGTGCCAGACCGACATTATCCTGTAAAACCTTAATTACTTCCTGCGTAATAAGAACAGAACCTGCAAAGGTCTCACCACCGTGCACAACTCTGTGTCCGACGGCGTCTATTTCACTTTTATCTTCTATCACTCCGTGATTTTTGGAGAGAAGAACAGCAAGAACATACTCTATACCGATTGCATGATCGAGAATCTCGCCAACTATGTTAATCTTGTCACCATCATACCTGATGTGAGTGAGCACAGCTCCCGACATTCCGATTCTGTCAACCAGACCTTTTGCGAGTGCAACCCTTTGAACAGTATCATAGAATTGATACTTGATCGACGAGCTGCCGCAATTTAATACTAATACTTTCATTTTCGCCTACGAGATTATTTTACCATTTGAGTCATAAACATAAAAGCCCTGACCCGTTTTTCTTCCAAGCTTCTGCTCGCGTACAAGTTTCCTGAGAATAGGGCATGCTCTATACCTTGGTTCTCCGAGAGTCTTCCAAAGTGTATCCATCCATGCAAGCACTTCATCCAACCCCATCATGTCTGCCATTTCAAGCGGACCATGCTGAAAATTGAACCCGATTTTCATTGCGGTGTCTATATCCTTTGCAGAAGCTATTCCCTCGAGAAGGATGTGCATCGCTTCATTCAAAAGAGGAACAATGGCTCTTGTGGTCACATATCCCGGATATTCATAAACTTCAATGGAAGTCTTGCCCAGCCGGTTGGCGAATTCCTTTATTATCTTCAAAGTTGACGCAGATGTGTGCAGACATTTAATAACCTCTACCAGGGGTCTCTTTGGCACAGGATTCAGGAAGTGCATCCCGATAACCTTGTCAGGTCGCCCTGTACATTCTGCGAGCTTCGTCAAACTTAAAGTGGAAGTGTTGGAAACAAAAATTGTCTCCTTCTTTGCAATCTTGTCGATATCCATGAAGATTTTTTTCTTCAGATCGAATTCTTCATCGACTGCTTCCACAATGAGGTCGCATCCTGCAACGAGTTTCATGTCGGTCACCCAGCTTATTCTGCTGGTGATTGCTTTTTTCTCGGATGCAGTCATCGCCCATCTTTTTATTTCATTATCGATGCTGTCAGACAAACTTGCTTTGGCATAATCAATCCTGTCAGTAGTCTTTTCCACGATAATGACTTCAATGCCGTTTGCAGCAATAGCCTGAGCAATGCCCTGGCCCATAACGCCGGCACCAATAATTCCAACACGGTTTATAGAATCAAAAGATTCCGACAAAACCGATCTTTTTAGTATTTCATCAATGTTTATATTGTCTTCCTGCATCTGTCCATTCCTTAGTAAAACAATTTGCACTTATTTACAAGCAATTATGATGCCAATCGTTTTTGGCGCATATTCACCGTTTTTTCAGTCTTTTAATAGTCTTTTTTCTCAAAAATAATAATTGTAGAACCGAAAACGGTAAAAATAAACAAAACAGTGCTAATAATCAGTTTTAACAGTTGACCTTCAGGAAGCGCCTGATCCGCCAGGAAGAAGGAACTTGAGAACTCCGTGCTTTTTGGCAATATCCAGTAGATTACATTAACCGTCTCCCTCAACCATACATTTGTGGAGGTCTGAACCATCTCATGGAATACGAACAGGATCGATGATACCACAACACTGTAAGCTATCGCTGTCAGTAATCCGGCTATCGGCGATCTAAAACTGAATGAAACAAAAAGGACAAAATGAAACATTATGATGAAACCGAGCAGGCTAAGGAAACCCCACACCAGCACTTCACCATAAAAGATTCCGAAAATAGCAGAGTGCGTGAGCCAGACTCCCATTATAAGCGCGAAAAGTACGGCAGCCTGAAACAGGATCCCGCTAATGAATGCGCCTGTCAATATTTGCCAGCGCTTTACCGGCAACGACAAAAAGAGATCGAACACGCCCCTTTTCAAAATTGAGTTTACAGATATGGCTACAGTAAACAAACCGATAAAGACCATCAATTGCACTGTGCTATTCAACAGGTTTATCAGCGTAAAATCGTAGCTTTGCTCTATTTTTGCTTTCGCTGTCCCGGGTTCAATGTTGCCGAAAACTGTATATGACACCAGTGCAGAGATGGCTATCATCACCAGTACACCGGCGACCGTCACCCAGATTGACTTGCTTCTCCAGATATGATCAAAAAAGAATGAAACCGATTGTGTTATGCCTTTCATTTGTTCCCCCTGTCGTCAGCGGTGATTGTATTAATAAACAGTTCTTCAAGATTCGAGCGCTTCAGGGAAATCTCTTCGATAAAAATATCGAGTATCCTGACTTTGTCAATTATTTTGTTGAGCTTCTCGAGGTCGGAACCATTATACCGGTAGATGTTATCCTCTTTTTTCTCAAGATAAATAATGCTGTTTTCCTCTTCCTGTCTGAGCGGTCGCGAAATCCTAAGTTCATAATTGGTGTTCTCGTGAGTAAGTTCATCAAGTGTACCGGATCTAAGGAGTTTTCCTTTATGCAGTATGGCAACTGAATCGGTTACCATCTCAACTTCTGAGAGAATATGACTGTTCAGGAAAATGGTCTTACCCTGACTTTTCAGGTCAAGCAGAAGAGAACGGATCTCTTTTCTTCCCACCGGATCTATACCGTCAGTAGGTTCATCAAGAATTATCAGATCAGGATCGTGAAGCAGGGCACGAGCAAGCCCGAGTCGCTGGTTTTGTCCTTTGGAGAAAGTTTTTGCCTTTCTGTTGGCAATCTTCGAAAGTCCCAGCCGTTCGAACAGTTCATCTGTCCTCTTTTTTACCAGTGACGACTCCATTTCATAAAACCTTGCGAATGCCTCCATCGATTGTTTCGCCGAGAAAACTTCGGGAAACTGTACATTCTCGGGAAGATATCCGATTCTTTGTTTCAAAAGATGATTATACTCATTTGAACCAAAAAGAGAGTAAGTGCCTGATGTAAGTTTGGTTACACCCAGCAGGATTTTTATGAATGTGGTTTTCCCTGCACCGTTCTGCCCAAGAAGTCCAAAAACCTGTCCAGGCATCACAGAAATGGAAAAATCTTCGAGTGCTCTCACCTTGAATTTTCCGGAATATATCTTTGTTAAATTACTGCTGCTGACAATTTCTGACATTCTTTAACCTTTTGTAAATGAATTGTGCAAATTGCAAAATATGTTGGTATTCGGGCGGGATTATTGTTTAAGTGGTAAATTTCTCTTTTGGCGGGAACTTAAGAACTACGGAAGATAGACATACAACTAATAATTCATAACTCACAACTCATAACTAAACTCTGTACTCCTCTTTCCTGTCTCTGGTCATGAGATCATGAATTGCCTGCGCAGGTTCTTTGTCTTCGAAGAGAATTTTGTAAACTTCAGTCGTTATCGGCACTTCAACACCATATTTTATGGCGAGCTGCATCGCGGAATTTGAGGTTTCCACTCCCTCGGCTACAGCTGTCATATGAGAGAGTACTTCACTCAATTTCATACCGCTACCGATTTTTTCACCCACATACCTGTTCCGGCTGTGACGGCTCATGCATGTTACTATCAGGTCACCCATGCCGGAAAGCCCTGAGAAAGTGTGCGGCTGGGCGCCCATTGCAAGACCCAGACGGGTAATTTCAGCGGTTCCTCTCGTCATGATTGCAGCTTTGGTGTTGTCGCCCATTCCCATCCCGTCAAGAATTCCGGCTCCGATTGCAATAACATTCTTGAATGCTCCACCTAACTCGACACCAACAACATCAGTGGATGAATAAACACGGAAATATCTGTTGATGAACGCATTCTGAATTATTTTTGATGTATCGTGATCTCTGCAGGCTGCGACAACCGTGGTTGGAATTTTTTTGCTGACTTCCTCGGCGTGGCTCGGACCGGAAAGCACACCTGTCTGATGATCAGAAAGCCCGGGAAATACATCCTTGTAGATCTGACTGACGGTGAGAAGATGTCCCTTTTCAATACCTTTTGAAACCGAGACAAATATTGTGTTTTTTACATTTTCGAACGGAATTTTTTGCAGGGAATTCCTGGTGAACTGGGTTGGAATTGCAGTAACGATTATTTCCTTGTTCCTGCTCGCTTCGAGAAGGTCTTTCGAGACTTTTAATGCAGGCGGAAACGGTATCCCGGGAAGGTATATGATATTTTCCCGCTTCTCCTCAAGGAGATTGGCGTAGGTTTCGTTATACTCCCAGAGAGTAACCTCGTGACCATTGTCGCTCAGTAAAATAGCCAGGGTGGTGCCCCAGGCACCTGCACCCAACACAGATATCTTCATAAAAATTACTTCTTTTTACCGAAGGATATCTTGTTCTCGCTCCCTGTTAAAAGCCTTTTAATATTTGAACGGTGAGTGTAAATCAACAATATTGAAACTCCAGCAACGAAGGGAAGCAGTGTCCCGTAGCCCTGAACTTCGGCATGAAAAATGTTCTGACGAATAAAAAGTGTCAGAGGCACAGCTATTGATGCCATAATGGAACCAAGCGAGACATACTTAAAAATGCCAACAAACAGTATGAATATGCCAAGAGCCACAAGCATGTCAATTGTGGTGATAGAAAGCATCATACCAAGGGCTGTAGCGATTCCTTTTCCACCCTTAAATGATGCGAACACGCTCCATATATGACCAATTATGGCAAATATTCCTGCCATAATTCTGATAATTGTGATATCTTCAAATGGTGTCCGGTTATTAAGTACAACAGGATTCAGATAGTAAAGCTGGGTGATAAACACCACGGCAACCACACCTTTTATGGCATCGAGTGCGATTACTGTAAGTCCGTATTTCGGACCAAGCGTTCTGAAGACATTCGTGCCACCTGTGTTACCACTGCCGTGTGACTTGATATCAACTCCCTTTCGCCTTGAAACTATTATTCCAAAGGGAATGGCTCCTACTAAATATGAGAGAACTAAAATTGCAGCTAAAGCTAACATCTCAATTTCCTGTAAACTAATGGTTACTTGTGTTTTGACTCGTCAAAAAAAACCGTGTGACGGACAGTATTGCAGCTATTCAAAAATTAAATTATTACACTTCGTTAAGATAAATAAAAACACTTACCAAACAATGAATCAAAAATCACAATAAATTTGTGTTTATTCGATTTTCACGGGTTTTTATTTATTTCACCACCAAATAAAATTAAATAATTCGTAATTTAAAGTAATAAATATTCGATTATATAATCCATGCCAAAAATTCTGAAACTATTATCGATTTTAATCATTCTGCTTCTATGTCATCCGGTTTTGGCACAGAAAATCGAGACATACTCATTTAGTTCGCTGAATACTGTGGACGGGCTCTCCCAGGGACGCGTTACCAGAATTATTCAGGATAAATCGAATTTCCTCTGGTTTGGTACTGCCGACGGGCTCAACAGGTACGATGGATACTCTTTCCTTGTTTTCAGACGCAAGAGTGACAACCCCAATTCGATATCCAACAATATCATAAACGACATAAAAGAATCGCACGACGGGAAACTTCTGATTGCAACAAACGACGGTCTGAATATTTTCGACCCCGTAACGCAGACTTTCTCACGAATTCCGATCTATAACTCCAACTCCCCCGATAAAGGGTTTAGATCTGTCACCAGCATTCTCGTCCCCCGGAATCAAAAAGATTTTTTCTATTATGCAACTAAAGCCGGTATGATCAAATACTACCCGGAGACCAAAACCAACAGCCTGGTTTTTGAACTTAAGGCAGACCTCTCTGTAAACGAAAGAAGTATCAGAACCCTGTTTGAATCAGTAAAAGGAGATATCTGGATTGGCACAGGCGGTGAAGGACTTTTCATCCACGAGCCGGTAAAAAACCTAACGAGAAACATATTCGTTTCATACAGTTCCGAAGACAACCGGAAAGTCTTGCCGGTCACATCGATTGCCGATGACGGAGAGGGACAAATCTTCATTGCCGACTTCTATTTCATTTACGCCTTTGATGAGAACGGCATGAAATTGAAGAATGTAAAAAACGATGAGGCAAGCACTATCCCGACAACCATAATCAAAGCGTCAAAAGGGGAAGTGTATATTGCATATCTTGGCAAGGGACTGATGAAATATTCATTTAAAAATGACTCGGGTATTTATTTAAGGGACGCAACCGCAACTGACACCCTCGATCAAAAATTCGATTTTATCTCTTTGTTTATCGACAGATCCAGCACTCTTTGGTGTGGATCGAACGGCTGGGGTATACAATCCATCAGCCCGCACAATAACCTCTTCAAAAGATTTACCAATTTCAGCCCAAGTCTGAAAAGCATCCGCTCCATGATTCAACTCAGGGACGGATCAGTAATCCTTTCCGGTTACCGGGGATTCAGTCGTGTGCGTTCCGACTATTCCATAGAGAACCTGAACAGCGGAATCATCGATAAAATTGTCGGTCTGACATTATCTGTCTATTCAATTGCCGAAGACAGGCAGGAACCAAACAATTTATTGTGGGTGGGAAGTGAAGGTGGTGGACTCTTCATTTACTCTCTCGAAACGAAAAAAATCAAATCTTTCAATGATCTCAACACAAAAGGTGATTTTTTACGGGGTGGATTTGTAAGCTCCCTCTTTTGGGGAAGTGACAGCCTGCTTTATATTGCCACTGAAAGAGGGCTCCATTCACTCGATACAAAAACAAATTTTCTTAAATATTTCCCTCCCGCAATCGGAACCGATTCTGTCGTTTCTTTCGGAGTCATTTACGATATCGATGAGCATTCAGGGTCAATGTATTTAAGTACCGAAAGAAACGGTATCGTGAAGTTCAATCCCCGTACGGGGGATTTTTCTTCCTTTTTATCTTCGGGAACCACCACAAGTTCTCTCCCGTCAAACGATATTAGAGCACTCCTCTTCAAGAATGATGATACCTGTTACATCGCAACCAATTCAGGATTTTGCATTTACGACACCAAAAGGAACAAACTTAAAACCTATACAATGTCTGACGGATTACCCAATGATCTCGTTTACTCGGTATTGGAAGACAATTCAGGGAAACTGTGGCTTTCCACCAATCTCGGAGTTTCAAGATTCGATCCCCACACCGGGAAGTTTTTTAACTATACTGAAAGTGAAGGGCTATCGGGAAATGAATTCAACTCCAAAGCATACCTGAAACTAAGAGACGGGAACATGATTTTTGGAGGTGTAAAGGGGTTCTCCATCTTTAATCCTGAAACAGTTGCCGGCGATTCACTCAACCCCAACCTCGCTGTTACAAGTATGAGCCTCTTCTCGAGAGAGATTCCCGTTGGTGAATATAACGACAGGATAATCCTCGATTCAGCTATCCATCTAAAAAAAGTGATTACTCTCGATTATGATGAAAACAGTCTTTCTCTCGAGTTTACCGCACTCAACTACAATGTAAGTTCCAGCACAAGATACTCATTTATTCTGGAGGGATTTGAGAAAGAGTGGTCTGCCCCTGCATCGTCGAGAAAGGCAATCTACACAAATCTAGATCACGGGTCATACAAATTTATGGTGGCTACGATAAACCGGGACGGTTCCAGATCCAAAAATGTTGCCGAACTGTATATCATCATAAATCCTCCTTTTTGGAAAACCTGGTGGTTCCGGGTCTCAGCTACCATACTGCTGTTTTCCTTGATTTATATTGGCTACAAAAGGAAAACGGAGGGAATCCGGAAACGAAATGAAGAGCTGGAACGAATCGTGGAGAGCCGCACGAAACAACTCGAGTTGAAAAAGGATGAACTTGAACGAAACAACCTGGAACTTCAAGAAACCAACGCTTCAAAAAACAGATTCTTCTCGATGTTCGCACACGATGTAAGAAGTCCGTTCACCGCCATTCTTGGCTACCTTCAGATTCTTAATGAGGATATTGATGATCTCAACAGGGAAGAAAGAAACTTCTATCTCTCAAGTCTTTATGCCGTCTCCAAAAGCCTCTTTGCTACAATTGATAATGTACTAAACTGGTTCAGGATTGAAATGGGCAGAGTAAACTACGACCCTGTTCCAACCGGATTGTTCCCCTCTGTTCGGGAAACCCAGGCAATACTTGAAGCAAACCTGAAGGCTAAAAAAATTGAGCTCATCGTGGAAATTCAGGAAGAGACAGAGGTCTTCGCAGATCGTGTAATGCTCCAGACAATCCTCCAAAACCTGCTCTCAAATGCCATTAAATTTTCAGAAGAAGAAGGAATGATCTCCATTTCCACTTCCGTTCACGAAAATCTCGCATCCATAACCATCAGCGATTCCGGGAAAGGAATGACCGGTGAGGAGACTGAAAAACTTTTCAAAAAAGAAGTGGTTTTCTCGAAGGACGGCACCAAAAACGAAAAGGGAACGGGACTTGGTTTGCTGATCTGTAAGGAATTTGTTGAAAGAGGTGGAGGTACAATCTCTGTTACGAGCAGACCCGGTGAGGGGACGAGTTTTACTTTTACAGTCCCTCTTGTTCAAAACGATTAACCGCAATCAACCGTTCGACCAGTTCACAATCTTCTTTTGTAGTCACCTTAAAGTTGTATGCAGAGCCGTCGGAAATCACTACCGGGAAACCCGCCCGCCTCATCAGTGATGACTCATCTGTACCATAAAAGTTTTCGGAATATGCCTCATCGAAGGCATGCATCAGCTCACCATACTTGAAAATCTGCGGAGTTTGCACGATCAGGATTTTACTCCTGTCGATATAGTCAAGTTGATTGTCATCAATAAATGCGATTGTATCTTTTGCACGAGTGCACACAAGAGCACTCCCCTTTTCAGAGGCTGTGAGTATCGCCTTGTTGAGCACTTCAACCGGTAAAAGAGCCCTTGCCGCATCGTGCACTGCGGCAAGGTCATCAAAAGACATTTTCGCCGCCTTTAGTGCGGCTCTTACAGAGTCCTGCCTTTCCTTCCCGCCCTGAACAACCGTTGAGATTTTTGAAATTCCATATTTCGTTTTGATCTCTTCAAGCTGTTCAAATCCGGATCCTGAAGTTGCAACCACAATTTCATCGACAAGTGCAGACCTCTGAAACACTTCAAGAGTGTAAGCTATTAGCTCTTTGCCGTTAAATCGAATAAATTGTTTCGGGATTTCACTCCCCGTTCTGGAACCGGACCCTGCTGCAGGAATTATGGCAACCGTTCTCATAAGATCATCATTGCATCGCCATAACTGAGAAACTTGTAATTTTCTTTTACTGCAACTTTATATGCCTTCATCACGAATTCAGTTTCAGCAAACGCTGACACCAGCATTATCAGGGTCGACTGAGGCATATGGAAATTTGTGATCATTTGTTTAACTATGCGGAAACCGTATGAAGGGTAGATAAACTTGTCAGTCCACCCCTTCTGTGCCCGTATGAATCCTTCAGCCGTGACACTCGACTCAAGTGCACGAACCGTACTGGTTCCGACAGCCGTGAGTTTACCACCTGCTTCAAGGGCTTTGTTTATCTGTTCGGCAACAGCAGTTGTTATCTCGTAGTATTCCGAATCCATCCTGTGTTTTGTCAGGTCTTCCACCTCCACCTGCCTGAAAGTACCCAAACCAATATGCAAAATGACAGGAACCACAATCACACCTTTTTTCTTTAACTCATCGATGAGTTCAGGGGTGAAATGAAGTCCGGCGGTTGGTGCAGCTACTGAACCATCCACTCTTGCATATACAGTCTGATAATACTCTTTATCCTGTGGTTCTGCATTTCTTTTAATGTACGGAGGAAGTGGCGTCAAACCGATATTTTCCACCGCTCTGTAGATATTCCCGACCTGGTTGAATTTAACTGTTCTTCCGCGGGAAGTGGTGTTATCAATAACTTCACACCAGAGATCGTCAGAAAAATAGATTTTGTTTCCGATTCTGACTTTTCTTGCGGGATCAACTATAACATCCCAGATGGCTTCCTTGGAGTTCAGCTCTCTTAAAAGGAAAACTTCAATTTTAGCCTGGGTTTTTTCTTTGTTCCCCAGGAGCCTTGCCTGGAAAACCTTTGATTCGTTAACCACAAGAATGTCACCCTTGTTCAGCAATGAGGTCACATCTTTGAATTGTTTATGCTCAATGCTCTTTGTCTCCCGGTTCAAAACCATCAGCCTGGCTTCATCCCTTTTCTGGTAAGGATATTTAGCTACCTGTCCTTTGGGGAGATTGTAATTGAAATCAGATAATTTCATCTAATGTTCACCTCGTGTCCTTTGTAATCAAAATATTCCCTGCCTGCGGCATTTCACAACCACAGGCGGAAATATTTGCAATGTAATCGTTATTTAATCGATTTCGATTTATTTAGCGCTTTTTTTAGCTTTTTTCTTTGCTTCTTTAGCAAGTTTTTCGCGAAGTGCTGCCTGTGCGGCTGCAAGTCTCGCTATCGGCACTCTGAAAGGTGAGCAACTTACATAGTCAAGTCCTGTTCTGTAACAGAATTCAACTGATGCAGGCTCGCCACCATGTTCGCCGCAGATACCAACTTTAAGTTTTGGTTTTACACTTCTGCCTCTCTGAACACCGATCTCCACGAGCTGACCAACACCTTCCTGATCAATGGTTTCAAAAGGATCTGATGGCAGAACTTCTTTTGCAACATAGTTTGGAAGGAATTTACCGGCATCATCTCTTGAGAGACCGAATGTTGTCTGTGTAAGATCGTTTGTACCAAAGCTGAAGAATTCGGCAACGGTAGCAATCTTGTCAGCAACGAGAGCGGCTCTTGGGAGCTCGATCATTGTTCCAACCATGTAGTCAACTCTAAGACCTTTTTCAGCGAATACTTCTTCAGCAACTCTTCTTACGATTCCTTCCTGAAGCTTTAATTCGTTTACATGACCTACGAGTGGAATCATGATCTCAGGGTGAACTTCATAACCCTCTTTTTTCACATCAACAGCAGCTTCGAGTATTGCACGGGCTTGCATTTCAGTGATTTCGGGGAATTCGATACCAAGGCGGCAGCCTCTGAATCCGAGCATCGGATTTTCTTCATGAAGGCTGGCGATCTTGTCTTTCACACTTTTAACGGGAACACCGATCTCAGCCGCGAGTTCTTTGATCTCCGATTCTTTCTTCGGAAGGAACTCGTGAAGTGGTGGATCAAGTGTTCTTACTGTAACAGGGAAGCCCTTCATTGCTTTGAAGATTCCAGCGAAATCCTCTCTCTGAAGCGGGAGAAGTTCTGCCAAAGCTGCTTTTCTTTCAGCTTCTGTATCAGCAAGAATCATTTTTCTCATCGACTTGATCTTGTTTTCACCGAAGAACATGTGCTCTGTACGGCAAAGTCCAATACCTTCTGCACCAAACTGAATGGCATTCGATGCCTGATCAGGCTGATCTGCATTGGTTCTGATGTTCATTTTTCTGAATTCATCCGACCATGTCATCAGTGTGTTGTAGATCTGATACATTGGTGAATCTTCAGGTTTTCTTGTCTTGTTGAGAAGAACTTCGATAACCTCTGAAGGTCTGGTCTGAATCTTGCCAACAATTACTTCACCGGTGGTACCATCGATTGAAATGTAGTCACCTTCTTTTACGAGGAATTCGGGTCTTCCTTCAACTTTCATCGTACCGGCATGGTAGTCAATGAGGAGTTTTCCACAACCTGCAACGCAAACTTTACCCATTTGACGGGCAACGAGAGCAGCGTGTGAGGTCATACCGCCACGGGCAGTAAGGATACCTTCTGCGGCATTCATACCTTTAATATCTTCAGGTGAAGTCTCAATTCTGACGAGAATAACAGGTTCGCCAGTTTTAGCCATTTCCTCGGCATCATGTGCAGAGAACGCAACTTTACCTGTTGCAGCACCGGGACCGGCATTCAAACCTTTTGCAAGAAGTTTGCCTTCTGCGATGGCTTTTCTCTTCTCATCGAGATCGAAAATTGGTCTTAAAAGCTGATTCAACTGATTTGGTTCAACTCTCATGAGAGCGGTTTTCTTGTCAATAAGTCCTTCGTTATACATTTCAACGGCGTTTCTTACTGCTGCAAGACCGGTTCTTTTACCCACACGGCACTGGAGCATCCAGAGTTTTCCCTGTTGAATTGTAAACTCGACATCAAGCATGTCCTTGTACTCTTTTTCGAGTTTGTGACGAATCTTGTCAAGCTGTTCGTACATTGTTGGAGCTTCTTCACGAAGTTTGCTGATAGGGTGCGGGGTTCTGATACCTGCAACCACATCTTCTCCCTGTGCATTGAAGAGATATTCACCATAGAAAACATTCTCGCCAGTAGCAGGGTCGCGGGTAAAAGCAACACCGGTACCTGAATCGTCACCCATGTTACCGAACACCATCGCCTGAACATTCACAGCAGTACCCCATTCTTCAGGAATGTTGTTAAGTTTTCTGTAAACAATGGCTCTTTCGTTCATCCATGAATTGAAAACGGCACCAACTGATCCCCAAAGCTGTTCTTCAGGATCGTCAGGGAAATCATTTCCGGTTTTTTCTTTAATTGCAGCTTTGAACTCTGCCACGAGTTCTTTCAGATCGTCAGCAGTAAGGTCCGTATCGAATTCAACGCCTTTTGCTTTTTTCTTTGCATCGATAATCACTTCAAACGGATCGTGATCTTTTTTATCTCTTGGTTTCAGGTCGAGAACCACATCACCGTACATCTGAACGAATCTTCTGTATGAATCGTAAACAAATCTGGGGTTGTTGGTAATCTTTACAAGTGCCTCTGCAGCTTTGTCATTGAGTCCAAGATTCAAAACCGTATCCATCATGCCGGGCATTGAAGCTCTGGCACCCGAACGGACCGAAAGAAGGAGCGGGTCTTTGGCATCGCCAAATTTCTTTCCCATTGCCTCTTCCATCTTCTTGATGGCTTCTTTTACCTGTTTTGCCAACTGTTTTGGATATTCTCTTCCATTGGCATAGTAGTATGTACATACTTCAGTGGTTATGGTGAAACCTGCAGGAACAGGCAATCCCATATTGATCATCTCGGCGAGGTTGGCACCTTTTCCGCCGAGGAGGTTTTTCATCTTTGCATCACCGTCGGCTTTTTTACCGCCGAAGAAATAGACATATTTTATGTCCTTCTTTGCCATTTTATTCTTCCTCCTGTTTTAGGATTTTTTTGGATTTGTCGCTTTAAGTCTGTTCAGTATGAACTGTTCAAATTTTTTCTCTTCATCGAGTCTCAAGCGAATCTTTAGATAATAGATGTCGATGTCGTCCAGCTCCCGCGAAAATTTCACGAGTTTTACGGCATCCTTCTGTGTTGTAATTACCGAGTAGGCATTCGTGGAATAAAAGAGCTTTCTCATCTTCTCCACTTCCTTACCGGAATACGATTTGTGATCGATGAATATCAGCCTGTTTCCTGTATCTATTTTCAACTGTTCGAGAGCAGAGAAAAAAGAGAATGGGTTGGCGATACCACTCACACACAAACTTTTTTGACCTGTAAAATCTTTATAATCATAATGTTTCCCTGTTTTCACATCCACGAAATAGAGTGGTTCATAATAAGCGTGGAATACCGGCTTGTGTGAAAAATGTTTTATCAGCTTTGAAGGGATATCTTTTTTTTCAGTGAACTTCCGGTTGATGATGACAGCATCAGACCTGTCGGCTCCGTTAAAGAATTCCCTCAAATTACCCGTCGGAAAAAGTGACCGTCTTAATGGATTCTCATCCACCAGAAACCTTTGGGCGATTATCAGCAGGTTCACATCACGATAAATCCACCTGTGCTGATACGCATCATCGAGGATTATCGTTTTCACCCCGGTTTCCTTAATCAGATTTGCCGCTGCCTCCACTCTTTTCTCACCCACTGCTGCCGGAACACCACACTCGACTGCTGTTTGATAAATTTCGTCACCGCTCTCTTCGGGAGTTCTTATTGCACCCGTGCTGTCAGCAACGAGCAGATAACCGCTGGTCTCCCTCCCATATCCGCGACTTACAACCCCCGGTTCGAGACCGCATTTCTTAAACAGATCTGCAAGATACATGACGAGGGGAGTCTTTCCTGATCCGCCTACTGTCAAATTACCGACTGAAACGACCGGTCTGCTTACCTTGTCACTCTTAAAAATCTTAAGATCGAAGAGTTTGTTGCGCAGCCACATGGCAACAGCATACAGCGGCACAACCGGCAACATAAAAACTCTTAAAATGTCTAAAGATTTCATCTGTTCTCTATTTACTCAATAACTCTGCTAAACGGGATTTGATACCCAAATTCTTTCATCGCTGCCGGTTCTATCTGAAAAACGGTTTGTCAGCTTCTTTTTGTACCCTGTGGAATTCCTTTTCTATATCCGGCAACATTGCCGACAACTCCTCTTTCTGAAGTGAGGGATCGAAGTACTGAGGATCGGAAAACACCACCTTTACAAAACTGAAAGGATGTGGAATCTCGAATCTGTCCCAGCTTTTCAACCGTGTTTTTCTTTTGTAACTGATTCCCATCAAAATGAGCGGGACGCCCGTTTTTTTTGCTGCCACTGCGGCACCGGCTTTCATTTCATGAGGGGGCCCCTTTGGACCGTCAGGTGTCATGCTCGCACACTTCCCTGAGTTTATCTCATCAACTATCCTGTTCAGGGCTTCACTTCCCCCTTTTGAACTGGAACCTCTCACAACACTGTACCCCCATTTCTCGAGAACTGACGCCAGTATGTCCCCATCCTTGCTTTGGCTTGTCAGACCTGCAAAACCTTTTTTCTTAAAATAATACCAGCCGAACAGCATTTTTCCATGCCAGAAGGCGACTACATATTTTTTCCCGTCCGCATCCAGTTGCTTCAGGGACTCGTAATTTTTGATCTTCTTTATGAGCGAGAAACAAACAAATGAGAGAAGAGGATTCAAGAGTACAAATCCTGCTTTCCTCAACCGTTCCTTGTTTTTCTCACTCAGTTTCATTCAAAATCATCCGGGCTGCCGTCACAGAAGCCTTGTGTCTTCCAAGATTTTCCTTAATCCGCGCAAATCCCCTGAGTTGTTTTTCGAGCAAATCGGGCGATTCAAGCACCTTTGAAACTTCGGAGGCTATTCTCTCTCCAGTCACTTCATCCTGAATCAGTTCGGGAGATATCGTTTCACCTGCGATAATGTTCACCATCCCCAGATTACCGATTTTGATCAGCCTTTTCCCTATTTGATAAGTCAAGGATGAAGTTTTATAGATGATCACCATTGGCATTCCGAGAAGCGCCGACTCCATGGTAGAAGTCCCCGATTTTACAATTCCAAACCTTGAATATTTCTTTATCTCAAACTCATATCCCTTGATAATGGTATAACCGGAACCGGGGGAAATCTCTCTTATCAAATCTTCACCTATGGTTCCGGCACATCCGACAACAATTTGAAATCCGAATTTCTCTGCAATCTTGAAAGCAGCTTCGAGTGCCGGTTTTAGCAAAAGCTCCACTTCATGTTTTCTGCTCCCGGGCAGCACTGCAAGTATCTCCTTTTTGCTGTCCAGTCCCCACTTTTCCCTGAAATCCTCTTCAGATATGAAACTGTATTCACTGATTCTCTCCGCCAGTGGATTCCCCACAAACTTTACATTCACCCCCTTCTCTCTGAAAAACTTTTCTTCAAAAGGGAAAACGGCAAGTACTGTATCAGTCCTTTCCTTCAATTTTTTCACCCGCTTCTGCCCCCAAGCCCAAATCTGCGGAGCTATGTAATATATTACCCTGATTCCAAGCTTCTTGAATTTCTTTGCGATATTAAGGTTGAAACCCGGATAATCTATCAGAACCACGGCATCGATATTTCTTGCTTTTGCCTCGCTCAACAACTTTTTCTGGACTCTCAGTATATATGGAATATGTTTTACCACTTCCCCGAACCCAAGAAATGCCATCTGATTTATATGAAAAAGCGTTTCGAAACCCTCGGCTTTCATTCTTTCCCCACCCACACCAAACAGCCCGATATCCGGTTCTGCCCTGCGAATTGCTTTTACAAGTGAAGCACCGTGAAGGTCTCCGCTCGCCTCACCTGCAATTATCAGAAAATTTCTGCCCATATCGCCCGGTCAGCCTTGCATGTAAAGTTTGCGTCTGTTCAATTCTGCCTGATGCCTTTTTTTAAGCCTTTTTTTGCCGAGCAGTTCCGAAATTCTTGTCTGCACATCCCTGAAATCTTTGAACGGGTAATAGGAAACCCGGTTTAACTCGCAATACTTCAACAGTGAATCCTTCGCAAAAATGTAGTCGCAGTGAAGTGCGGCACAGATATCCGAATTCCCGTTTCCGATGTATATAGAATATTCATGATCGGCGCTAAGGGAAACGACATGATTCCGTTTACAGTTCGCACATTTGATACAGTGTTCATCGGTATAAGGGAAATCCATTTTTACTTCTCCATCCGTAAAGACGAGATTGTTGGCGAAAAACGGAATTTCAAGCCCCTCTCTTTCCAGAATGGATTCGATGTAGAATCTGAATCCGTCACTAATTATATAGTGCTCAATGCTCTGCTGCCTCAGAAAAGAGATGAATTCAGGAAAATGATCATCCATCGCAAACGACGCTGTATATTCCCTGATTTTCTCCTCATCAGTTACAGTAAGGGTTTTCAGGAGCTCATCCCATGTCTCGGTTGCAGTATATTTCCCGTCTCTGAAACCGTAAATAATCTCGTAAGCCTTCTCTTTCTCCCCAAATTCAATAAAGATATTTGCTCCGACATCCTTTAACGAAATTGTTCCGTCGAAGTCGATGAACACCTTTACGAGGGAAGGATCAATCCGGTTTTCAATGGAATCACCGGCAATACCACCGGTCTCAAGCCTGTTTTTACTCCTGATGAGTTCCAAATCCATATCGGCTGACACCCTAAATAATCGCCATCTTTTTTACTTCAACATATGTGCCTGCAGTGAAACGGTAGAAGTAGATGCCGGGTTTAAGCCCTTCGGCTTTGAAGACATATGCACTCTTGCCTTCTTTCACTACTTTTATCGATTCCTCTTTCACAAGTTTAAAATTTGAATCAAAAAATTCGAATTTAACAACAGGGACACCAGTCACATTATAAGCAATGGTTGTCTCTCCCGAGAAAGGATTCGGAATGTTTTGTGAAACATAGATTTTTTGACTGGTTTTCCTTGTAAATTCACCTTCCACCATTTTTTGGGAGACGACTTTGTTATCTTTCGATATCTGTGTAATTCTATATACGAGTTTCCCTTCATTATCAGGAGCATCAAATGTATAGTAAGAGCCTTGTGCATTTGGATGTGCGACCACATTATCAATCTCTGTCCACGCAGTATCCTTCCCGCGAGGTTCCATTCTGTGAATGAAATAGCTGATTACATTTTTCTCGTTCGTCGCTGTCCAACTGATCTTTACTTCATCCTCATTATTTGAGAGCCATGCCTCCACGATTCCCTGAACCTTTGGTCTAACTCCCGCAAGTCTTTGCCCAAAAATGCCCTCGTCCTTTTTATTTTTCTCTTTGAAGATCAGGATGGCACCATCTTTCGAGTCGAAGAAAATATCCAGGTAACTCTTTTCAGGGCTTTGGGTTTTGGATACCGGCACACCCTCTTCATCCCACTCTTCCTTGCCTGCCGGACTTAGCTTTTGAGCATAAATCTCTGCTTTGCCACTCCTTCTGTCGAGCCAGGTTATATAAATTCCTCCAGACTTGTCAGAGTCGAGTGCCTGAGCAAACTGTCTCCCTTTTATACTCCCGATCGTAACGCCGTTGATACCCCAAACAGCAGTTCCCTTCCTGTCAAATTTTTGAAGGAAAATGTTTTCGTCACCGTTAAGTTCATTAATCCAGGATATTACTATTGTCGAGTCACCCCCCTCAACTGCAACGGGTGATGAATTAACCCCCTGATTTGAGACAGCCTGTCTTCCGCCTTTGCCCCATTTTGCATCACCTTTTGCATTAACAAGCAGATGAAAAATTTCTCTCGTTTTTCCTGCAGTTTCCCAAACGAGATAGTGATCGCCCGAGGAAAGGGTTACTATATCCATCGTCTTGAGTATACCCTCAACACTCGCAAGCACTGAAACATCACCCTGCATTTTCCCGGTGGAGTCGATTGTTGCAAATTTTATCAGAGAGCTTCCCCCCTGTGCATCAATCCAGCAGACCGAGGCTCCGCCATTTGAGCCGGTCAGAATTTTGAGGGATGATTTTTGATAGCTTCCCTTCTCAACTTTAATGCCGTCACCGTAGCTCAAATTCCCGTTTTTATCGACCCGCTGCACCATTACAGAATAACCCGAAGGATTGCTGCTCTTCTCGATCCATGCAATCTGTGTATTCATTCTCCTGTCGAGTGCCACGGAATATTCGGAAATGTTGCCGGCTGCTGCCGTGGTTATTTCCTTGCCGCTTCTGTCAGTCCACAAAAAATTTATCCGTGAATTAACCTGTTGCATGAGCAACGCAGTTTTCCCGGGCTCGGTTTCTTCAGACCATATTACGGAAATTCTGCCGGAAATCGACTGGGTAACTTTCGGAGATGTCTGCGAATTTATCACTCCTTCAGTCTCAACCCCGTTTGCAGTTCTCGCCACTTCTCCCCTTAAGTTGTAATGATTGAAGAGAATGCGTGATTTCCCGTTTGCAGGTTTGTCTTCCCAGACGAGAAAAAACCCTTCACTTCCGTTCTTTACAGGATAGATATTCTGTGGCGATACGGATGCAGTAACAATCTGTTTCGGCGAGTTGGGGTCGGGATTCCATTGTGCATCCGCTCTAAATCCTGAAAAGAGAATGCAGATTATAAAAATCGTTGTTAGTGGTCTCATAGTGAAATTTCTCCTACGCTACGATGTTGAAATCTTCGTTAAATCTGACGCTCACAAGTTTTGAGACGCCTTCTTCCTGCATGGTGACACCATACATCGTATCCGCAGCTTCCATTGTTCGTTTGTTGTGAGTAACCACTATAAATTGCGTGTTTTCGCTAAATTCTCTGATGATCTTCGTGAATCTGTCGATGTTCGCATCGTCAAGAGGAGCATCAATCTCATCAAGTATGCAGAATGGCGACGGTTTCACCAAGTAGATAGCAAAAAGAAGTGCAATTGCAGTAAGTGTTTTCTCACCACCTGAAAGCAGCTCTATGGATGTAGGTCTTTTCCCCCGGGGTTTGGCAATAATTTCTATTCTGGCTTCCAACGGGTCAACCCCCTCTTCGAGTCGAAGGTCGGCTTCATCTTCCTGCCTGAACAGACTTCTGAATATTTTCTGAAAATTTTCCCTGATTGCTTCGAATGTCTCAAAAAAGAGATTCTGGGCGGTTGTGTTTATTTCGTCTATTGTTTTGATCAGATCTTTTTCCGACTGTATAAGGTCGCTTCTTTGTCCGGCAAAAAAATCAAATCTCTTTTTCTCTTCATCATACTCCTCAAACGCGAGAAGGTTAACAGGACCGATTTGATGAAGCTGGTGTTCAATTTCCCTTACTTCGGCACGCCACCCGTCAAGCTGTTCGAGTTCCTCCTCTGTTGGCTCAACCGGACTGACCTCAAGTTCATATTTCTCGTTTATCCTTCTTTTGAGGTTTTTTATGTTGATAGTATATTCGTTATACTTGAGTTCCGATCGATGCAGATCTTCACTTATTTTATCACGATTTTTCCTGATGGAGGTTTTTTCCTTCTCAAGATTATCGAGTTCTTCCCGCTCCTGCAAATAAACGGTTTCTATCTCTTTCTCTTTCCCCCGAAGAATCTCCCTTGCCTGCTTAAGCTCCTCAAGATCAAATTCGCCGTCTTCAATTGTTCCCGTCAGAATCTCTATTTCCGTCCGGGCTGTTTCAATTTCCCTTCTTCTTCTCTCGATCGAGTTCTTCAATGAAATAAGCGACTGACTTACCCGTTCGATTGAGTTGACGAAGTTCTTCTTCTCCCCTTTTACTCTTTCGAGATCCAGTATTTTTTGATTGTACTCACGCGATGAAACATTGAATTCCTTCTCTGTTTCGAGCGTGACCGTTTCAAGTTCTCTCTGTTTTGCAGCAGTTTCTTCTTTGTGCTTGTCGTCCTCAGCGGTTTCAGTTCTTAGCCGGGATATCTCACTCTCAAGCTGTGACATCTGGTCATTGAGTGTGGTCGCCTCTGAATCAAGAAGTGATTTTTCTTCCGAAGCCTTTTTCACTTCAAACTCGAGCTGCGCAGCCTGTTTCTCCAACTGCATCAGGTCATTCTGATATATCCTTATCGCATCTCCCATATCTTTCAGATCGATAAGATGAAGATCATATTCCACTGAATATATCTTCTGCTTCAATGCTCCAAGCTGATCCTCGAGCGGTTTTATTCCCTTCCTCAGGTTCTCAAGCTGAGTCTTCTTTCCGAACAGAGTATCCTCATCCTTAAGGCGGGAACCCGCTTCCACTGACCCGTTGTCACCGACAATATCCCCGTCAGGTGTAATGAATCTGAAACCTGAATATCTGCCTGCGAGTCGAAGTGCAGCCGAAAGATTTTTTACAACCACAACATTTGCCAGCAGCAGTTCGAAAAATGGTTCGTATGCCACGGGCACATTCACCAGTCTGTGAGCAAAATCTACAAATCCCTCTTCATTTGCAAGCCGTTTTACTATTCTTTTGCTTGCAAACCTGGCAATTTTATCAACCAGTGATTTTGCTCTTTCAGTCGTATCCAGTTTTACGATGAAAGAGGCTTTTCCGCTGTTCGATGAAAGAAGAAGATTGATGCCTGCCTCAACCTCGGATACTTCGGAGACAATGAAACTGTTAAAGTTAGCTTTTAGAGCAGCCTCGACAGCAAACTTAAATTCATCAACGGGTTCTCCGAAATCAGATATCAATCTCTTTTCTTCACCCGACCATGACTTGTCTTCCATTAGCTTTTTTGAAGCCAGCGAAAAACCTTCGAGATTGTTAATCAGATCGTTGAGGAAGTCGATTCTGGTTTTCAAATCATTAATGGATGATTTTATTTCAAATTCCTCTTCCCTGAGATTGTCGAGTTCCTTCTCGAGAGCTTCTTTTTTCAGAGTGGTCTCATTAAAAACGGTTTCAGCATTCCTGAGATTATCGGAAGTCTCGGCAATTTCAGAATTAATCTCTGAAAGAAATGCCGAGTTTTTGGAAATCGATTCATTTAGAATGTTCAATCTACCGGCGTTCTTCTGAGATGTCTGTCCGGTTCTGATGAGCGATTTCTCGAGGTTGCTCAACTCGTTCTTCCGCTCTGCCGAGCCCTGTACCTTCGAAAGAACAGATGCAGAAAACAGCTTTATGCTTTCCCTTGCTTCCGAGAGTTTTCCCCTTTTCTCTTCCACTTCATTCTTAACCGCGGCAATCTCTGCAACCAGCTTCTCTTCTTCAAGATTCTTCTCATCCAGATCGAAGTTTAAATCCTCAAGGCTTCCCTCTGATTCCTCAATCTGATTTTCGAATTCGGTAATCTCCGACTCAAACCTTTTAATATTATTCTCGAGCGAACGGCGTGACTCCTGTGCCACTGAGATATTTCGCTCTGATTTGTAAATCAATTCGGTCTGAGCACTGATTTTTTTTCTTGTTTCTTTAAGCTCATTTTCGGTGATATAGGTTTTCTCACGAATTCCCGCAAAAATCTCGTCCAGCCTGCTGAGAGTTATCTCAATTTCATTTTTTTGAATTGTGGCGTCGAAATGCTGTTGCTGCCAAACCGCCTGTTCATTTAGCATCACGAAGAGGTCGCAGGCTGCCGATTTCATATCTATTTCTTTTAACCGGTTTGCGAGCTGCTGATATTTTTCAGCTTTCTTCGCCTGTCTCTCAAGTGAATTTACTTTTTTCTCGATTTCAGAAATAAGATCATTCGCTCTTGAGAGGTCTGATCTTACCTCTTCAAGCTTTTTTAAAGTAAGTTTTCTTCTGATTTTGTACTTGTTTACCCCGGCAGCCTCCTCAAACATAGTTCTTCGTTCATCAGCCTTGTTGCTGAGAATCGATTCAACCATCTTTAATTCGATGACTGAATAAGCATTTGCCCCCATGCCGGTATCCATGAAAAGACTGGTTATATCCTTCAAACGGGCGATGTTTTTATTTAAAAGATATTCACTCTCTCCCGAACGGAAAATTCTTCGTGTAATGATCACTTCTGTGTAATCGACAGGAAGAATCCCCTTGTCATTCTGAATTGTGAGAGCCACCTCCGACATTCCGAGCGGTTTTCGGGCAGAAGTGCCGTTGAAAATAACATTCTCCATCTTGTCGGAGCGGAGAACTGAGGATTTCTGTTCCCCAATGCACCAGCGTAAAGCATCGACTATATTAGTCTTCCCGCAACCGTTCGGTCCAACTATCGCCGTAATCCCCTTGTTAAAGTGGATTACAGTCTTTTGAGCGAACGATTTAAATCCTAATATCTCGAGCTTCGATAAGTACAATTTATTACCCGGCTTTGCTTTCCAGGTAAACCTGAATTATCTGCTCAACACTGAAATTGGTCATCTGATAATAGAACAACCACGAAGCGGTAACCACCAAGACCAGCAGAATCGAAAAAAAGTAAACTTTGAATGCCGGCACATCATAGACGACATACATCCCCTTGAGAAGACGATGCAGGTTCCAGACAAAAAATATTCCTAAAATCACATAAATAATCTCATTCGCAACACCGGAATTCAAAATACGGTACAGAAGTATCGCTCCGGGAAGTGCCACTATATATGGAAGTGAAGCCCACATTACCACAAGATAACTTTTCACAATGGTCACCCTGTTCACAACGAACAGCGAACCAAATTTCACAAGCAGTGTGGAAAAAAGTGCGAGCAAAAAGTTGACGGCAGTCAGGATAAACAGGGATTCGACCGGATTCCAGCTCAGATAACTGACAAACGAAAGTAGATTTTCGAATCCAAAACTTAAAAGAATCCTTTCAAGGAAGGGATCATATCTCCAGTAAAAAAGGAGACTCGAAGTCAGAAGTGCCATTACGGCGCAAATCAGGAGTCCGACATATGTGGTCAAAAACGGAGACAACTGGTTGTAGTCTCTCACATCCTGATAGAAGTTGTAGGGCCTCAGCATGGCGCGAAGTGCATCTTCTTTAAATTTCTTTCCGGTATTAAGAAGCATCGCAGAAAGAAGCGCAAGTCCCAATCCAAAAAGTATAAAAATCATCGGTGCGTCATCGCCATCAAAGCCGAGAGAAATGGTAACCCGTTCCCTGCCGTTTAACAGGGCATCCACCACTTTATATGACAACCTGCCCGCCCGTCTGTCTTCGGGTAATAAACCGAGATAGACAAGTTTCTCACTTTGGGCTCCCGAAACTATCGACTGATAGTTGCTCTTGTAGTCGAACATTGTTGTAAAGAAGAAAGAAAATCCGGGATTGTCTCCGGCGTACATCAAAAGATCTTCAAAGAATTTTGCCTGAGCCTCTGCTGAATGCTTCCCTCCCGTCTTCCCTTTTTCAGGATCGATAATGTAGCCGGCGCCAGCAATCATCACCCTTCCGGTCCCAATCTTTTTTGCAGCCTGCTGGTATACTCTGACCACCTCTTCCGACGATCTGTTTACAAACTCAAGGCCATAGGCATCTATTCCTTCGATTGGTTCCACCGGCATCTTGGCAAATGAAGCGTATACCATCTTGCTCGTAGTTTTTTTCACCTCAGCAGCTAGTTTTTTCAGTAGATCAATAGAATTTTTGGTATTCCCAAGGTACCCGGTGCCAAGACCGAAAGCAGCCACGGTTGAAAAATTCTTGTACCCTTTCAAGTAAAGCTTCGAGAAACTTATCAGATTCTCGGTAAGGAGAGGATCATCGGCGAAAGAGGCAGGAAGATTCGCTATGGGTGTCTCAACAAATGCGAGAAGCCCCTCTTTTGCACACAAGTGAAGCAGAAAGGGATGGGGTATGCTTCTTTCAAAACGGACTGCATTAAATCCGGCAGCTTTGATTATGCGGATATCCCGGGTCATCTCTTCATAAGTAAGCATTCCACCGGTTTTTGAAAGAGAAGGAACATATGTTACACCGCGAAGAGAAAACTTGTTGTTGTTTAAATTGAATGTGTTGTCTCCACTTTTAAACAGGAAGAAGCCGACGGGAATTACCGCCTCATCAACCAGAACTGAACCGGAATGAAGTGAAAAAGTAACATCATACAGATCGGGTGACTGCGGCGTCCACAAGTTAGGGTCGTTAAGCACCATATTGAGCACCGACTCCCTGTCCTTGCCCGCAGCAATCGTAAATTTTTCAACCGACGAGGCAGCCTTTTCACCATCACTCTCCCTTTTTCTGATGGTAACAGTAAGATCGAACTTGTTTCCGAGACTGTCGTTTATCACTTTTCCGTAGTTCCGGTTGCTTATCGAAGCGGAAAGATTTAGCTCGACACGGTTGCCGTTTGGTGATACTTTATAATTCACTGAATAATCACCAATGAAGATGTTTGGCAGCTCCTGAATGAAAACCTCCCGGAATATCCCTTTGTTGTTGTAAGGATAAAGGAAGCTCATTTTGAATGGAAATGTCTCCTTTTTATCAAGGTTTCCATCCACTTTAACGGAGATTACATTGTTTCCGTCTTTCTTTAAAATATCTCTCGGCAGAAGGAATGAGAAAGGAAATGTTCCGCCAAGGTGACGGTAAATCATTCTTCCGTTTAACGAAATCTCTGCTTTGTTGGATACGCCAAGAAATGTAAGTTTGTAGTTTTTGTCGCCTCCCGGTGTAAATGGAAGCGTTCTCTCAAAAACGAGTTCAGATTCAGATTCAAATGAAGAAGGTATGTCAACCTGACTGGTGGAACCCGAAGGCTCATCAGCAAAGCGTACACTCCACTTCCCTGTAAGGGGAATTATCCTGCGGGTTTGTGACTGCTCAAGGTAATCAAGGTCACCATCGCGGTATGCACCTCCGCCCGCAGATGTAAAATTAGCCTGACCATTCACTCCCCACGATAAAACCAAAAATGTCAGTGAGATTATAGATAACAATCTTCTCAAAGCTATACATCCCAATATCAAAAAATAAAAAAATTAAGACTCGAAATATACTGTTATCACAGGGGGGAAAGCAAGGTAGTAATTAGCTGTGGCATCAATTATTAATTATGAGAAGGTATGTTTAAAAAGTTAATTTAAAATAATAAGGGGCATCCTCGCTGCATATTACTAAAATTCAGTAATTTGTGTATCATTAAACAACCAACACAAACAGTCAAAAGGATGCCCAAAAT